>JAUXCJ010000393.1 GCA_030618965.1 Thiomargarita sp. | reverse complement strand
TTTTTTAGAACTCATTTTTTTTCCATTCCCTTTGGATAAGAAATACAACCATCTTTAAATTCAATTTTTAAAAATTTTTCTTCTTCAACATCAGCTTTGCTAGTAATTAGCCTATTTTGACCATTTCTAACAATGGCATAACCACGATTGAGAATATTTTTCGGATTTCCTAATAAAACTTGTTCCATTAAGGACTTAACTTGATGACTCGCTTGATTCAACTGGTTTTTGCTGGCATTTTGAATTGTCTGTATTAAAAATGCTAAGGCTTGCTTTTGCGCCCCTAAATATTTGAGGCTTTGTTCACGAATATCTACATTGAGGCGTTCATTCTCCGCCTTCGCCCTATTCAGGATTTCACCCACTGCGCTGTGAAGCATTTGCCAATTTTGCTTTGCTTGACGCGCATTTTGAATAATTATACTTGCAATATGGGCAATCACTAAACTCGGCGTATGACAAGCATAATTAGCAACTTCATCCAATAAAGTTTGATCTCTTTCATGCCCAATACCAACAATAACAGGCACTTGTGCTGTACATAAGGCTTTAATAATCTCATATTCATTTAACTGAAAAAGATCAGCTTTCGCACCGCCACCACGAATCATCACTAGCGCATCAAATCTTTCCTTTTGAGCAACTTGTTTAACCAATTCAACAGCGGCAGGGATTTCAGTCTCCGCATTTTTGCCCTGAAAACTGGCCGTATAATAATGAAATTCACATAAACCAAGGCTTGCTAAAACGTCCGCCTGACTTTTAAAATCCCCCAAACCGGCTGCCTGTGGAGGCGCAATAACAGCCACTTTGCAAAATTCGCTTGGATGAGCAAGAGTTTGATTATAATTATAAATACCTTCATTTTTCAAACGAAGCCTAATCCGATTTAATTTCGCCTCCATTTCGCCCAAGGTGAAATTTGGATCAATATCCAACACCTCAAGCGACAAGCCATAACGTGTATGAAACGCAACACGCACTTGCAATAAGGCTTTAATACCGGCTTTGAAAGCCATCCCGGTTTGCTCTTGAAAACGCTCAAGCAAACCAGCCGCTCGATGATTCCAAAGTGTAGCGCGTGCTTTGGCGACCTCTTTTCCGTCACTATCATGATCAGCCAGTTCCATATAAACATGCACATTTGCCGACACACTCACAAGCTCAGCGCGTACCCAATAACGCCTATTATGTTCTTTATTAATGGTTTTTTGAACATTTAACAATAAATCATTCAGGCTTAAACTGTCCTCATCAGAATCAGAATTTGTTTTGGGCAACCATTTCGCAAAAAGCGCAATTTCAAGTTCAGGCGGAATAAACCATTTTTTTTCGGTCCAATCAAATTTGGCCCCCAATTTTTTAACTTCATCCTTTTCAGAATAGGGGCAATCTAAAAATATAGGTGTTTGAAGAGTCATGTTTTATATCTACATTCGGAGTGCAAGGTAACCTTGCACGTTATAATGACAGATTTAACGCATAAATCAAATAGTTGACATAAAATTTAAATCCCATTAAACTGACTATTAAATAATAGTGATTATAGGAGTAAAATACATGAAAAACAAATTGTTATACATGATATTTTTTGTATTACTGAGCATTAACAACACCGCTTTTTCCAGTAGCATTTATGGTGCTATTTTGAAGGCTGCCGCTTTTGACCAAGTATTGGCAATTAGCGTTCAAACCTTAAAAGAAATTTTTCCAGATTTAGACCATATTAAAGAACGCCATTATGCTGATGTGATAGGTGAAATTAAGGGCGTGTTGACAACCATCAAAGATGCAGCTGAATATGAGGATCCAGTACTGAGGCAAACCGTTTTTAGGGAAGTTTTGACTGAACTGAACCAATCCTTAGAAAGAAGCTATTCACTCGCTATACAAATGACAAGGGAAGCTCGTCAAGCACAGTCTAGGGATGAACGAAATAAAGAGATTGAACATGCTCGCGCTTTAGAAAGGCTTTATAAGCAACTCGGTGAACTAAAGAAAGAGCTGCATTTAGCCTTTAATGAAAAAAAGGCCGCAAACAATTTTGAAAGAGAATTTGCTAGAAACTTCAAAAAGCTTAATCAAAAAATTATTGCTGCTCACAATGCACCGTTACCTTTGATAAACGAAGAACTAAAAAAGGGAATTTTTCAAACTATCGGAGCTGTGGTTATTGGCATACTGATGTATGTTATTGGCAGTTTATCATCTTCACAGTGATCACTGAAAAAACAAGGGGATATAAAATGAAAAATAACATCTTATTTACTGTAGGGCAGACAGTCTATCATAAACATTTTAATTATCGAGGAGTGATTATTGATGTTGATCCCAAATTTATGGGATCTGAAAATTGGTATGAAAAAGTTGCAAAAAGTCGTCCACCCAAAGATCAACCTTGGTATCATATCCTAGTAGATAACGCATCTCAGCAGACTTATGTCGCGCAACGCCACTTAATAGATGATCAGAGTGAAGATCCCATAAATAATCCTGAAATAGAACAGCATTTTTCTGGTTTTACAAAAGGCAAATACGATTTAGGCTTGAGAATTAATTAAAAATGTAGAAACGTGATTTATCGCGTTTCTACCCATTTACTAAATAGATGCCTTATGCTCTAGCGCAACTTTCACATAATTATCAGCCGAATAATAAAAATACTCCAGCCCCAATTAACGTGTAAGGTTCTAAAACCGCCCCCATCAAGTACAATCGCCCCAATACCTATTACCTAAAAGTGGCAATTAAAAACGTAATTTTTTTTATTAACACATTGAATAAGAGAAATTATTTGATTCCATGTGT
>JAUXCJ010000287.1 GCA_030618965.1 Thiomargarita sp. | reverse complement strand
TTGGATATGTTCACATAGCCTTTGCCACGCTATTTTTTTTGACGCTTATTTATTTCTCACTTTGCTTGTTTACGAAAACCGAACCAAACAAATCGCCCTCTAAAAGAAAACTGCAAAGGAATAAAGTTTATAAGGTATGTGGCTACACGATGCTGATTTGCATATTGCTAATTGCTATCCTTAAGGCTACGATGCCATCGCTTCTTGAAATATATAAACTTGTATATTGGTTGGAGGCTATAGCCGTTTGGGCTTTTGGTATTTCGTGGTTGACGAAGGGCGAGGCAATATTGAAGGATAAGGATGAGGTTTAGCTGCTTGAATGACTCTCGTGACGCTGTCGCCCACGCTCCAGCGTCACTGCCATTAAGCTTTTTTTTCTCGTTATCAAGCTCTTCTTTCCTTAAAACTGTCCGAAGTATTGTATTAATGAACTTGCTCTTTTGAAGTATTTAAATGTTTGTTTAAAGCCATTCCCCAAATTAAGGCAATTAACAATCCATTTTCATTGTGAAAAGTTGTGCTGATTCCTGAGATGATAAAATTAGCTAACCAAATCATGATTGCGGCAGTTACTAAACTATCTTTTGTTTTTATATATTTTTTGACTAACGCTCCTAAAACGGAAAAGATAAAAACCAAGTACAAACCTAAACCACATAAGCCTCTTTCCACAAGATAAGTGATATAAGTATTCTGGTTATCGGCAATGCTGGTATAGTCAGTTTCTATATAATTTTGTGGATTAATATATTGAGTATTTTCAGGGCCAATACCGAAGAAAAAATTATGGTCTAACCATGCCAGTATAGTCACTTGAAGTAATTGATCCCTTTGACTTAATCCCTCGAATAATTTTTCCAAGCGATAGTCATTGCCAAATAAAATAATGACTGGTATGACGATAATAATAAATAATAGAAATAATAATTGGCTATTTTTAGCACGAGATTGTAGGGCAAAAATAAAGACTAATAAAACTATTAACAAGCTCATGAAAATCATTGCCCGATTATCCATTAAAAATAGCCCTGCTAGGCTGCTCAAAATAATAAATAATAAAAAAGCCTTATTTAGCTGATTATGCGGAATTAAAAAACTGCTTAATGCAATACTAAAAACAAGCACCATATAGAAAGATGACTGACTAAGATGACCGATAGAATGAAGTAATAGTTCATTTTTTTCCGGATTAAAATAGAACTGGTATAGCCCATAAAATAGAGCTAATAACATAGAAATAAAGAGTATTTGTTTAAATCTAATAACTTGTCTTATGTTTAGAGGTATATTTTTTATAATCAGGAAAATTAGCAGAATCCTAAAAATATCAATCAAACCTTTTAGGGCTTGTGAAGGGTTAAAAGCAATAAATGCACTGATTAGTGTAGAGATAATGATTCCAGCGGCACTATAAGTCACTAAGTTTTCATCAATTTTCAATTCATCTTCAAAAATAAGATGAATGCCTAGCAGGATAATGACGATTACGGATAATTGTTTTAAGGCTTCTGCAATAGGTAAGGCAAGTGCTAGGGTATAAAATGCGCCTATAAAAATTATTTGGAACCAATAAATGGAACGGATTTGGGTTATCATGTTTTCTCCAATAAAGACGCGATTAATCGCGTCTTGACGACGATCTAAGGTAATTTAGCCCTCATGGCATCTCTATCTACCCACCAATCGTCTTGCACCATAATATTAAGTACTTGTCCTAAGCGTCCCAAAAAATCCTCTGGTGAGTTCAGTTCCAATTTATCAAACCAAGCTTGAAAATCTGTTTGGTTTTCAACATTACTATGACGACGTGCTACAGTTGCTAATAATTGATTTGTAAAAAATAACAAGTTTTCACGCTCTTTATCCTTGGCGCGTAAATCGACGATATAATGTGCAGTGGCAGCAGCAACGGCAGCACCATCTGACTCATCGGGGGTTTCATCAACAATATGTTCTAGCATAACGACGCTGATTTCTGGCTCAACCGGGAAAGTAACTGCTAACCAAACTCCATTGCCTAGCGCAACCAATGAATCTGGCTGATCAGCCGAAAACATCACATTACAAGCGAGTACCGCCCCATCCCAATCCTCTGTAGGCGCAAAAATTTTAAAAGCTTCTTGCCCTACTTGCCATGCCTCGAAATTTTTTTTCAATTCTAAACAGGTATGTCCATAATCCAGTAACAGTTCAGCACGTTTATGAGTATCTGAGACTTGTGCCAGTTTTTTATCAAGTTCAACGAGTTTTTTTTCTAATAATTCGGTAGCAATTTGTATATCTCCAGAATCTTCAGCACCTTGCATTGAGGGGTTGACATTCAAATATTTCATTGTTCTTATTCCAATAATTGATAATAGTGTTGATAAATACCCACATTATTAATAGCATAATGTGCTACTGAGCGCAATTTATTAAGGGAATTAATCCCCCAACATTTTACCCGTTCCCCAGGCTAAAGCATAATTATGAACATCCCTAACCCAGTTCATAAGGGGTTGTTGATTCCAATTCAAAGGGTGCATGGGAATTGTTCCGGTGCGCCCTTCTGGGTCATCAAGCTCACAATGAGGCGTGTGTAAAGGTGCCGCTGACCATGCTCGCAGCGGATTACGTACCACAGGAATGCCCGCAATGTTTGACATCGCAATCCCTTCTATGGTATCAAGATATTTAGCTTTATTTTGGCGAATTTTAAAATCAGCCGTTGTCGTGGGATCTAAAATAAACGCATCTATGCCACAAGGTCCGGGTGTGACTATCAAATAGTCTGGATGTGTTTCTGTCACTTCTTTACAAACAAAACCGCTTGGATGGCCTTTATGTCGTGATAATCGCGGCTCTATCCAAATACTGAGTTCGACATCAGCTTTATATAAAGGCACTTTACCACCGAGAAAAAGGGCACCTATAGGATCAATATTACATATCCAACCTAATGATTTAAAAGAATTTAGTAATTTAATTCCGCACCAACGTTGATATAAATAGGGCGTATCAGCAATTTCGACTTGCCCGTTTAGAAGATTATGTAAGAAACTCGGCAAAAATTCCTTTGGTTGTATCAATTGTTGAGCAAAACGCCTTAAACGAAGCCAAGCAGAAGAGCGTGGATAAGGGTGGGGCAAATTTGATGATGGCACCAATTTCACTCCTAGCTTACGCAGCAAGGTTGCACGAGCATGTTCTAATTTAGCTTTTGCCTCAGTTAAATGTGAACGCATATCTAATAAGGTTGCACGATCATTTTGTGCATAGTTTGACTCGCCTTGTTGTGTTAGCAAGGAATCATCAATATATTTGATAGTGCGTGTACTAACTTTTTCTAAGGCGGATTGTTGTAAATCAAGTAAATACACTAACCAACGCAAAGGACGAATATCAAGTTCAGTAATAGGTAAAATACTCAGCCAACGAGTTGGCAAGAGACGCCTGGCTACATCTATTTGATAATCGTTGGGGCGGCGAGAGAAACTACCATATTTAGGTAAGGCACTATAATGCAACATAACTTTATGGGTAGTATCTGTTGTCTGCAATTCCGCTACCAGTTGAGGAATTAATCCAGTTAAAAACTCAATGGATTTTAATAAAGCCG
>JAUXCJ010000143.1 GCA_030618965.1 Thiomargarita sp. | reverse complement strand
AGCACGCGTACGATTACACCACCCATACGATTCCCAATTTAGTGTGTTGGTCTAGTAAAAAAAGACAGGATGCCGCTATCACTTTATTTTAGGCGAATCTGGTCGCCCACCTTATTTGCTGGAACAAATGCCTGAAATCATGAACTTAGTTCCAGAAACTTTAGGAGATTGGGATGCTACCCGTAGAAAAGGTATTTTTGGACAAGTAGTTGAATATTATGAAAAATGGGTGCGAGATGTCCCAGATGAATTACGAGAACAAGGGCGACAGGCTTGGCATACTCATGTTAATGCGATTTTGTTGCGCTACTTGCACAAAGACGTTCAACACAAACGAGAAGAAATTTTGGGAATGTTAGATGATGGACGCTTTTTTGATGCGTTTGAATGGGCTGATTTTGTGGAAAAGAGTGTCAACTCATGATATTGAAAAAGCTTCAATTAATCAATTTTCGTTGTTTTAAGGAACTATCTGTTAATTTACACCCACGTTTAAATGTTTTTGTGGGAAATAATGGTAAAGGAAAAACCGCTATTTTAGATGGTATTGCTGTTGGTTTAGGCGCAGTGCTAACACATTTGCCAGAGGTTAAAGGTATCAATTTTCGAGCAAATGACCGCTGGCAAAATGAGAATATGAAGCAAGCAGCTTATGTGCGTGTTATGCTGGAAACAACTGATGGAATTAGCTGGGATAGAACTGAAAAACGGGATCAAAGTAAACAAACACTGCAAGAAATTTCGCCAGATAAGAAACTTGGTGAACTTCATCAGTTTTTGGATGATACTATCAATGGTATTCAAGCGGATTTGCCTACTAAACTGCCTGTTATGGTTTATTATGGCACTGATCGTGCTAGTCGTTCTAATTTATCTAGTTTAGTGCCGCGTGATTTTATTAAAAAAACATTTAATCGTTTTAAGGCATTGGATGATGCCATCAAACCCAGTTCCCGTGTTCACTTCATGGTAGAAAATTTTGCTTTTCAAGAAGATATTGAACGTAGAGAGAAAGAAAACCGAGAAGATTTGGGATATCGGCAACCTTTATTGGAAAATATTCGTCAAGCAATTTACAAAATAATTCCAGCTTGCTCAGATATTCGTACCACAATTAATCCGTTACGCTTGAGAGTTATTGTTGAAACCATCAAGGAACAGCCACAGGTTTTATTTATTGATCAATTGAGTGATGGCTATCGTGCTATGTTAGCGTTAGTCACTGATTTGGCCTTTCGCATGGCTCAAGCTAATCCACATCTTTTAGAGCCATTAAGAGCTGAAGCTATTGTTTTAATTGATGAAATAGATTTGCATTTACACCCAGAATGGCAACAAATAGTTTTGCCTGATTTACTGAAAACCTTTGAAAACACCCAATTTATTGTAACAACACATAGTCCACAAGTCTTGAGTACCGTTGAAGAACCTGCGTGTATTCATAATATTGCATGGGAAAATGGCACAGCAAAGTTAAAAGAACCTAATTCTTGTTATGGTGCAGAGAGTTCTAGGCTGCTTAAAGATATTTTTAACGTCGAGCCGCGTCCTCAAAATACCCAAATGGCAGTTTTGCTTAAAAAATATTTTGAATTAATTGAACAAGATAATGGAGAACAACCAGAGGCTTTAGAAATTCGCGCTCAATTAGAAAAATGGTCTCGGGGCGATGAAATGAAACTGGTTAAGGCTGATATGGAAATTCGTCGTAGAAAGGTGTTTGGAGTATGAAACATATTCCACAAGGACAAGAACCTATTGGATTAGCCACATATCGCCAAAATAATCCTCATGGAACTTGGGATGAGTTTAAAAATGAAGTGTCAGCTTATCAAGAATTGTTGGATGAAATCAAAACTCGACAATATGGTTTATGTGCTTATTGTGAAATTGATTTGAAAAACGATGGTGTAACTGTCGATCAATTAGTAGAACTAATTCACCCTAAACAGGATTCAAATCAATATTATAATTGGGGACTGGACTTTCATAATTTACTCTTGTGTTGCAAAGGCGGCTCATATCCATACCATCCAAAAGGTGAAGAAGAAGGACGATTTTTGAAGCCGCCTGCAAAGAACCATAGTTGTGATCATAAAAAAGGTCGAAAAAGACCTTATGAAATTTGTTTATTAGCCCCTTTTTTAGTACCTAAGTATCCTGTTATTTTTAGGCTTGAACGCAAAAATCTTGATGGCGATTTTCCAGAAGCACTTTTATTACCTCATCAAGAAAATTGCCAAACTGCGAATATTCGTGTTGACAGAGTACAAAAAACGATTGACGAATTAGGTTTTAATTGTGAGCGATTAAGGCGGATAAGGGGAAAAGTGTTGGACGAAATAGATGAATTTTTACAAGAGAGTGATAATCCCAAAGAGTTGATTTCTAAATTACTTTCACCTATACAGCCAAATACACTTTGGCCATTTTTCACCACTATTCGTTTGTACTTTGGTACTGAGAGTGAAAAGTTTTTGTTAAAAAATTATCCTAAATAAAACAATCATAAGGAACTTTAAAATAATGAAACAATTCCGTTTATTCATGTATGCTTTAGATCCAACTCATATTGGTGCTGGTGGTTATCGCTTGGGTAGAGTCGATAATACTATTATGCGTGATGCTGGTACGAATTTGCCGAAAATTCCTGGCAGTTCTATTAGTGGCGTTACTCGTGCTGCGGCTATTTATTCATTAAAAAATGAGATCGATAGAAAAAAAGCGATGGCGTATGCCAGTTACACACTAGATCCTAAAAACAAACCACGTCCAGATCATAGGGGACAAATAGATCCCATTGCTAAATTATTTGGTTTTGCAGAAGGAGATGAAGACGGAACTGCCCAAATTGGTCAGATTTCTTTTCGTGATGCCGAAATTTTGGCTTTCCCTGTTTCTACTTTATCGGGGCCACGTTGGGTGACAACGGCTCGTTTATTGAAACTAGCTGGTTGTGAAAATTTTCCTGAAGTGTCTGAAATAAATAAAATTTTAGTGCAATCCACTGCTAAATCTTATCCCCGTCTGAATTTAGGCTGGATGTTATTAGATACAGAGAAAGCAAATATTCCTTTACCTGATGGTGTCACTGCTAATATTAAAAATAATTTGGTATTAGTGCATGAAGATTTATTCCCTTCTATAGTTAACGCAAATTTGGAAACTCGCACTTCTGTCTCAATTGATTTTAAAACTGGGGCTGGTGCGAAAGGAGCATTGTTTACCTACGAAGCAACACCACGCGGTACGCTCTATCTTGGACAAGTAGATTTTGATAATGATAGATTTCGAGATCACTATGAGAACGCATTTAAGGTGGTAAAAAAGGCTTTAAATTTAGCCTTTAAATTGGGTATCGGTGGTATGACAACTCGCGGTTTTGGGCGTATGAAGGAAAATTTAGTGGAGATAGAAATATGCTGAATTTAGAGCCATTAGCGGCAGAAGCAGCCGCTAATATGGTGGGTGCAGACGCGACAACGGCTGAAAATATGATCACTAAATCTTTGATGGTTTTGACCGAACAAGGATTATTTGCGTTTGGATTGTTTTTAGTCACCCGAAAACGTGATCGTAATAAAGATGTGATAGCGGCTGAGGATATTCATCGTGCTATAGCTGAGCTACTCTACATTTCTGAACTTACCAATGAAAAAGATCCGCGTATGTCAGCAGAATTTTATCGCAAATTAACAAGTGAAATAGCAAAAAATGGTGAAGATGAATCTGAGGAAATTGCCTTGCAACGTCTGTTATTGACTAAGCAAATCGTTGAAATTGCTTTAATTTATGGTCGTTATCACGCTAAGGCAATGGTTGAAGCAGCGAAAACAGGATAAACTCATGGAATTTGCACAAATTACTTTGGAATTATCAACACCTTTACATATCGGTAAGGGGCGTTGTGGTATGTTAGCGCGAAGCTTTGGCTTTGTTCCCGGGCATATAATTTCTTACGCTTTGGCGAGTGTTCTCGGTAAGCAGTTGGGTGGACAAGAAGCTGATTTTAAAGAGGCTTTGAAGATAGTTCGTACTCAGTTGCGTTGTGGACCTTTTTTTATTTCTGAAAAAGATGAGGTGTTGTTACCAAAAGAACATGAGGTGCATATTGAAACTCATTATTTAACTGGTAGCAATCATGTGACTTTGTATCCTGATACTCGTACTTCGGTAAAAAGTGCCCTTTTTGAAGTCGAAGCAATTGCGCCTCATGTTTTACGCGGTAGTGAACGGGGAAAACCGACTCGTTTAGTTGGCGGTATTTGGTACGAATCGCTACAATTAGGCAAGAGTTCTTTATCTGATTGCCTTAATCAGTGTTGGTTAGGTGGAGAAATTAAAACTGGATTTGGGCGGGTGAAATATATTGAAAAGGACAATTCGCCAAAAACTTATCCAGGTATTAAAAAGGGTAAATGTGATGGTGATGGGCTTCATCTAAAAAAAGAGGCGGATTTACCTGGGCCAGCTTTAACTGGTGTGATTAATTCCCCTTTACGTCCTTGGGTTGGACGATTATATGATGAAAAACAAGGCTTTGGTCGTAAGTTGAGTCCACCAGCTTTAGTGCGGATGGATGGAGAAGTGGAACAAGATGCTTGCTTTTTGCCAACAGCGGAGGAAAAGGGCTTTGGTTGTTGGAATTCAATAATTGCATGACCAATTTTCACGGCATTCGCTGTTATGGGCTTCAGTTTAAGTTTTCTCAAGCCATACCTAGTCGCCGCTATTATGGCAGTTGGTTACGTGCTTTTATAGGAGATGCGCTTTGTCGTGGCGTTTGTATTTTCGCTGAACCTCAATGTCCTGAGTGTGCTTTACGTGGGCAATGTGCTTATCCGCAAATTATTAAACCTTTGTCCAATAATCCAGCTTTGCCCCCTTATTGGTTACATGAGTGGCATGTTCGTCATGATAAGCAACATTTTGAATTTACTATTATTTTATTAGAAGAAGTCGTGAATCATGCCGAAGTTTGGATTAATTCTCTTGCTAATACTGGCGGATTGTTGCAAGTGCGCGATGTCGCTACTAAAAAAATTTTATTCATAAAAGGCCATTTTAAGCGTCGCGCTAAGCTGTCTCCGTTAAATTTTGTGCCAGTGAATCATAGTTCTATCTTGATAAAAATGCTTACGCCTTTAGT
>JAUXCJ010000012.1 GCA_030618965.1 Thiomargarita sp. | reverse complement strand
GGGCGTATTCCTTTTGTTGAGTTTATGAATAAAGCATTATATGCCCCAGGTTTAGGCTATTATAGTTCCAGTATTCGCAAATTTGGGGCTGAGGGTGATTTTATCACGGCTCCAGAAATTTCTCCCTTATTTTCTCAATGTCTTGCTAAGCAATGCCAGCAAATATTAACCAGCTTTGATGAGGGCGTTATTTTAGAATTTGGGGCTGGTTCGGGGATTATGGCTGCTGACATTTTGAAAGCTTTGGAGTCGTTGAATGAGTTACCAAAGCAGTATTTAATCTTGGAACTCAGTGCAGATTTGCAGCAGCGACAACGGGAAACTTTGCAAGCACAAGTTCCTCATTTATTAGATAGGGTACAGTGGTTAAAAAGTTTGCCGACTGAACCGCTACAGGGTGTGATTTTAGCGAATGAAGTCTTAGATGCTATGCCAGTGCAACGTTTTCGCTTGGATGAGCAAGGTGTATCAGAATTTTATGTGAGTTTAGGCAATGATGATAACACGCCCTTTGTATGGGAAACTAAAAGCAGTTGTGATGAGTCATTACGGGCAACAGTAGAAAGCTTGCGCCCTAGCTTAGATGTTGGTTATGTTTCAGAATTTAATTTAGCTTTGCCCGCTTGGATTCAATCGCTATCGGATATACTCGCAGCAGGTTTAGTTTTATTGATTGATTATGGATTTCCGAGCCGCGAATATTATCATCCACAACGCAATCAAGGTACATTGATGTGTCATTATCAACATTATGCTCACGATAATCCTTTGATTTTAGTTGGATTACAAGATATTACCGCTCATGTTAATTTTACGGCTGTTGCTGAAGCTGCCGACGCGGCGGGGCTGCACGTTTCAGGTTATACAAATCAGGCTAATTTTTTGCTATCTAGTGGCTTAGCTGAGTTATTATCAAGTTTCGATGTTAATGATAGCAAAAATTATTTGCAACAAACACAAGCCGCTAAAAAACTTATCATGCCTCATGAAATGGGAGAACTGTTTAAAGTGATGGCGTTGAGTCATAATTTAGATATGCCATTATTGGGATTTGTTAAAGATGAGCGAGCCAGGCTTTAATTTTAATTAAAATAATCAAGGATTTATTATGCAAGATACGTTGACAGCCTTGGCAGAACACCACGGCGATGGTGAAAATTTTAGGCAATTGATGAAAGATACGGCTGCAAAACGCTTTGATGAGGGCTTTTGGGAGAGCTGGGAATATTGGATAGCCCCAGTATTAAGCTAGCCAGCACAAATCGCGGATTTTGGTAGTGGCCCTGCCATATTACTGCAAAACTTACGTGATCGTTATCCGGAAGCTCATTTAATCGGTGTAGAATGTGCGCCGTGGATGTTGGAAGTTGAAAATAGCCACTATGAGCTGATTGAGCATGATTTGCATGAAGCGAATATACCTATCGCTGATAATAGTCTTGATGCGATTACTGCGATTTTTGTTATCCATGAAATGACACAACCGATACAATTTTTAAAATCTATTCATCGCTGCCTTAAACCGGGTGGACGCGGTTTGATTGTGGATTGGGTGCGTGCGCCATTAGAAACTTATCTCGCTAATCAAGCCTCTGAAGATATTTTTTACAATGCAAACAGCCATGAGAGATTGAGTAATTTGTTCACCCATTTTATGGAACATAATCGCTATAGCCGTGATGATGTTGCTTGGATGTTGCAGCAAATTGGTTTTAGGGTTTTAGAAAATGTACCTTTGCAAGAAGGGCGTTTTGGACGGTGGGTGGTGGAAAAAAAGTAGCTTTATTTGTAATTATTTATATAATTAATTGTTTATAAAAGTAATTAGTTGTTTTATGTTTTTATAGGAATCAAGTTTTAAGTATGGATATTTTACAAATTATCATCTTGGCACTGATGCAAGGATTGACGGAATTTTTACCGATTTCGAGTTCGGCTCACCTGATTTTAGTTCCACAATTAACAGGTTGGACTGATCAGGGCCTTGCTTTTGATGTTGCTGTACATTTAGGTTCACTGATTGCTGTATTGCTATATTTTCGTGCAGACTTAGTTCCCTTATTGGGAAGCTGGTTTAAATCCATGAAAACTTTTGAATTAACGCCTGCAAGTCGCTTAGTTTGGGGCGTTGGAATAGCGACAATACCAGCCGGATTAGTAGGCTTAGCCATCAGTGGTTTTGATTTAGAAGAAGCTTTGAGATCACCCCTAATTATTGCTAGTACCACGATTATTTTTGGATTATTACTGGGATGGGCTGATTGGAGTAGCAAACGAGAACGTGATGAATATAGTTTAACGTGGAAAGATATTATATTGATCGGCATAGCTCAGGCATTTGCACTGATTCCAGGAACCTCACGCTCAGGCGTAACGATGACAGCAGCTTTATTCTTAGGTATGAATCGTAAGGCTGCTGCGAGATTTTCATTTTTGTTGGCGATTCCAATCATTATCCTTGCTGGCGGGGCGAAAACTGCGTCATTAATAGGACAAGAAGCTCCGGTTGATTGGTCAGCTTTAGGGCTTGGTGTTGCTTTTTCAGCAATAAGTGCTTATTTTTGTATACATGCTTTTATTAGTTTATTGGATCGGATTGGCATGTTGCCTTTTGTGGTTTATCGTTTAGGATTAGGTCTTGTTTTATTAATATGGGTTGTTTAAAAAATGCTAGAAAATATTTTACCAAATTTACGTTTTAAGAAATTATGGCTGATTATCGGTTGGAGTCTGGTTTTAATGGTCATTGGACTTTCTCTCATGTCATCGCCTCCTCCTGTACCATCTATAAATTCTGGTGATAAGTTAGCGCATATTTTGGCCTATTTTGTGTTAATGGGCTGGTTTGCACAACTTTATCATGCGCCTAAACAGCGTTTAACTTATCTAATTGGCTTTATACTGCTAGGCGGCGTGTTGGAAATATTGCAAAGCTTAGGCGGTGTCAGATACGGAGATTGGGCTGATATGGTTGCGAATAGTACCGGGGTATTATTGGCGTGGCAATTAACAAAAAACCGTATGGCTTATGCACTTGCTTTTGTTGAACAGAAGTTGAGCTTTTAAGCCAATGATTGGAGTGCAAGGTTCACTTGCACTTCTCAAATTAATTCACTTGATTCAGAGATTCCAACAATCGCCAATTATCTGCCTTTATTGCTATTGTCCATTTACCAAGTATCAAGCTAGGCAATTTACCTTGATAACTATTATCACTTATACGCTTTAGCGTAATAGTTTTATCAAAACCTGAACGAGTATGATGGCTAAAATTGAGGGTGAGTTCTTTAGGTAATTGATAAGCTGGATTTGCATCAAGCTGCAAATTGATAAATTCCTCTCCAATAAAACTCAGGTTTGCTTTTAAACCATGAAGTTCTGCTGCTTTGTCGCGTTCTAAAACGCGATTAATTTCTAAACCTTGTTTATAATAATCATCGACAACTAAGCCATCATCTGAACTGATTGCCAGATAAATTGTGAATGTACCCGCGATGACAGCAGTAGCGGGGAATAGAATAATTAACCAAACATAGGGTTCTTGATACCAAGGGCGTTGCATTTTTTTGAGTTCTCTTTGTTGTAAATTATTAAAAATGGAAACTATTACTGAAGCGATTAAAAAAGGGGAAGATTCTTCCCGACAGTTCAAAGAAAAATTTGCTAGTATTGATAAACTAGCGGTTGAAATCACTGCATTTGCTAATTCAAATGGCGGTTATATCTATATTGGCGTTGATGATAACAGTGTTATTCAAGGTTTGTCCAATCAGGATATTCAACGTTTAAATCAGTGGATTTATAATGCCACGTCTCAGAAAATTGAACCACCTATCTTTGTACAAACCCAGATAGTTTTAATTGAAGATAAAAAGCTAATGATTATCAGCGTTCCAAAGGGCATCAATAAACCTTATGGCGTTAATAAAAGTGAATTTTGGGTAAAAAATGGGGCTGATAAACGGAGAGCCAGTCGTGACGAACTGTTCCGATTAATGCAGTCATCCTGTACTTTATATGCTGATGAAATGGATACTGGTATCGGAATAGATTCTTGTGATTTTTTCTATTTTTCTGAATTTTATCGAATCTTTTTCGGTGAAACATTGGATAATCTTACTATCAGTAAAGAACAATTACTAGAAAATTTAAAACTGGCTACGAAAAATAAGCATTTAACCCTCGCAGGACTTTTATTATTTGGTAAAGATGTTGAATTTGTTAAACCACAGTTTGGGATTAAATGCACTTACTATCTTAATGAAGATGAATTTTTGGATAAAGAAGATATTGGCGGCAAACTTTTAGAACAACAAAAAAAGGGTGTAGATTTTGTCCTCCGTCACTTGAAACGCAAACCGTTGGAAAAAGACTCTAATGACTTTAATACCCCTACTGAACTAGAAATTCCGGCACTTGCGATTAAAGAGGCCATTGCTAATGCTTTGGTACATAGAGATTATTTTATAAATTCCTCCATATTTATCAAGATTTTCAATGATAGGGTAGAAATTATCAGTGCTGGTTTATTACCAAATACGCTGACTGTTGATAATATTAAATTAGGTATTCATATTGAACGTAATCCAATTATTTTGTCATTGATGGCAAAATTTCCAGAAACTGGATACACAGGCAGAGGAACTGGGATTCCTAGAATGTTGCGTTTATGCCAAGAAAAGCAAGTCCCCTTAAGCTTTATCAATGATATAAATCGTAACCAATTTAAAGTTATCTTTTCTCGTTCCACCATCTGAGTTGGAGTCCAAAGCTTTAGCTTTGGCTGAGTTTCAAAGCTAAAGCTTTGGACTCCAAACCTCAGTAATTAACGAAGAGGCCCAAGAAAGCGGGCTTCTTCTATCACTGTCAGTTCTGGATTATCCATCGCTGTCAATTTAAATTTCACATGTGTACTCCGTTTGCTCAAATTGTCATAATTTACTAATAAACTTACTGGTACTGTCATTACTGCGCCGGCTCCGACTTCAATTTCCTTATCTTTTATCAATTGCAATCCTTCAATGCCACTGGCTGTGATTTCATAAATATGAGGATTATTGTCTATATTGATAATGCGTAAGCTATAAACATTTTTAATTAAACCGGCATCAGTTTCGATAAATAAACTGTTGCGATCTCGAATAACATCCAGTTCTACAAGTATGCGTGCGCTGATGCTATAACCAATACTAATGAATATTGCCAATAAAATACCGCCATAGACAAAAATACGGGGTCTAAAAATATGGGTGGTTTTACCATTCAACCTATTTTCAGTGGTGTAACGAACCAAGCCTCTGGGATAGTTCATCTTGTCCATAATACTATCGCAAACGTCAACACAGGCTGAGCAGCTAATACATTCATATTGTAAGCCATCACGAATATCTATCCCAGTTGGACAGACTTGTACGCACATTGTACAATCAATGCAATCACCTAATCCTTTGTTTTTATATTCTTTATTGTTTTTTTTGCGGGATCCTCTTGATTCTCCACGCTTTTCATCATAAGCGATAATCATGGTGTCGTGGTCAAACATGGCACTTTGGAAGCGTGCATAAGGACACATATAAATACAAACTTGTTCCCGCATCCAACCCGCATTGCCATAAGTGGCAAAGGCATAGAAGAATAACCAAAACGTTTCCGCTTCGCTAAGGTTAAATATTATTAGTGCTTCGCTGAGTTCACGAATAGGCGTAAAATAGCCTACAAATGTATATCCTGTGAATAAGGCAAAAATTAGCCATAAAGTATGTTTGGCCGCTTTAATCCTAATTTTGCGGAAAGATAGTGGAGATTTCTCAAGTTTAATTTGTTTTGGTCTATCTCCTTCAACAAGACGTTCCATCCATATAAATGCATCTGTCCAAATTGTTTGAGGACAGGCAAAACCACACCATAAGCGTCCTGCTAAGGTGGTAAAGAAAAACAGGGTCAATCCTGCTACGATTAATAAAAAGGCGAGGAAAATAAAATCTTGAGGCCAAAAAGTAATTCCTAAAATATGAAATTTTCTAGCAGGTAAATCGAATAAAATTGCTTGGCGATTATCCCATTGTAACCAAGGAATTAGATAATATAAGCCTAATAAAATAATACCGCTGAGTGCTTTTAAGCGGGTAAAAAATCCAAATACAATACGAGGATGGATTGTTATTCTTTCGGCGTAAAGGCTTTGTGGTTCTTCGTTGGATTGAGTGTTTGAAGGTTTCATGGTTAGATATAAGATTTCTCCCTCCCCCTAGCCCCCTCCCGCTGGGTGGGGGGATGTCCACCAAATCGCGGGGTTTGGATTTCCCCATCCCAGCGGGAGGGGGTTAGGGGGAGGGAGAAATATCTTTAAAATTTTACTTCTTAAGTGACAAACTATAAACGTAAGTTGCTAATAAGTGAACTTTAGCATCACCTAAAAATTCACCGTGGGCTGGCATTTTACCTTGACGACCATTTGTAATGGTTTCTGTAACAATTCTTTCTGAACCACCATAGAGCCAAACATCATCAGTTAAATTAGGCGCACCTAAGGCTTGAGTACCTGTACCAGTCATCCCATGACAAGCAAAACAGACTTTTTTATAGGTCTTTTCGCCTTCAACAGCAGCAGCTTCATCATGTTTTGCACCACTTAATCCGCGTACATAGTGCATGACATTTTTGATTTCTGCTTCAGTTTCAAGCCCATTTTGTGAGGCAGTAGGCATATTTCCATTGCGTCCAATTTTGATGGTTTGTTCTATTTGAGCAGGCTTACCACCCCAGAGCCAATCATCATCACGCAAGTTAGGATAGCCCTTAATACCAGCAGCATCGGAACCATGACAAATTGTACAATAAGTCATATATAAACGGTGTCCCAATTGAACTGCTTCTGGGTTTTCTGTCAGTGCAGCAATAGGTTCCTTACTATACCTAGCATAAATAGGTCCATAGCGTGTTTCGGCTGCATCCATTTCTTGTTGGTATTGATTCAATTCAGTCCAACCCAAGAAGCCAACAAACGAGCCTAATCCCGGATAAAGCAGTAAGTAGAGAATAGCAATATACAAGGTAATGTAGAACATATTTAACCACCACCGAGGTAGAGGATTATTATATTCTGCTAAGTCACCATCCCAAACATGACCCATTGTTTTAACTTTCTTATCTGGATCTGGACGATCTCCACCTAACCATAGAATCAGGGCAAAACACCCCAAAATGCCACCTACTGTTGGGATAATGATAAACCATTCCCAAAATTGACTAGTAAAAACACTACTATCAAACATCTTTTTTCTCCTTTGCTTTTACCGAATCATCGTCATCAATAGGTGATTGAGCCGTGGCATCAAATGATGCTTTGCGTTTGCTGCTATAAGCCCAAACCACGATACCTAAAAAAATGACCATGACGATAATCGTCCAAACTGACTGAAAAAGTGCGTAAATATCCACAACTACCTCATTTTTTTCAGAGCAGTGCCCAGGTTTTGTAAGTAGGCAATCATAGCATCCATTTCTGTTTTACCTTTCACAGCGTTAGGTGCGTTGGCGATTTCTTCATCAGTGTATGGATGACCATACCAATCTTTTAGCACTTGCATCTTATGTTGCACAAGATTGCCATCAATCTCGTTATCAGCAAAGGAAGGATATCCGGGCATTACTGATTCTGGTACCACATCACGAGGATTCATCAAATGGACATAGTGCCATTCATCACTATAACGCCCACCGACACGGTGTAAATCAGGCCCAGTTCGTTTAGATCCCCATTGAAATGGACGATCATAAACAAATTCGCCAGCTACCGAATAGTGGCCATAACGTTCAGTTTCAGCTCTGAAAGGGCGAATCATTTGAGAATGACATAGATAGCAGCCTTCACGCACATAAATATCACGTCCAGCCAATTGGAGTGCCGGATAGGGTTTTAAACCTTCTACGGGTTCCGTCATTGATTTCATAAAGAACAACGGTACAATTTGGACTAATCCACCAACACTCACCACAAGAATGATGAGAATGATCATTAAGCCAATATTCGTTTCAACTTTTTCATGTCCAGTTGCCATTTATATCTCCTTAGTGTGCGACAGCAGGAATTTGATTATTAATTTCCATCTTATCGGGACTAGTCACGGTTTTATAAATGTTATAAGCCATAACAAACATACCAAAGAGGAAGAACATCCCACCTAACCAACGAGTCAGATAATAAGGGTACATAGCTTGTACAGATTCAACAAAGCTATAAGTTAAAGTCCCATCAGCATTGACAGCACGCCACATTAACCCTTGCATAATTCCAGAAACCCACATGGCACAAATATAAAGCACAATACCAATTGTCGAAGTCCAGAAATGCAGTTCGACTAATTTGAGGCTATATAATATCCGTCCAAATATACGCGGAATCAAATAATACAAACTACCCATTGTAATCAATGCTACCCAACCGAGCGCACCCGAATGCACATGTCCAATTGTCCAATCAGTATAATGTGATAAGGCATTAACTGTCTTAATCGCCATCATCGGGCCTTCAAAGGTAGACATACCATAAAAGGAGATAGATACAATTAAGAAACGCAAAATCGGATCACTACGAAGTTTTTCCCATGCACCCGATAAAGTCATAATCCCGTTAATCATACCGCCCCAAGAAGGTGCTAGTAAAATCAATGACATAGCCATGCCCAATGATTGTGTCCAATCAGGTAAGGCAGTGTAATGTAAATGATGGGGACCTGCCCAAATATAGGTAAAAATCAATGCCCAAAAGTGGACAATGGACAAACGATAAGAATAAACCGGACGTTCAGCTTGCTTAGGCACAAAATAGTACATCATGCCCAAAAAGCCAGCAGTTAAAAAGAAACCAACAGCATTATGTCCATACCACCATTGCACCATCGCATCTTGCACCCCTGCATAAGCAGAATAAGATTTCACCATGGATACAGGTACTGCCATGCTATTAAAAATATGTAACATAGCAACGGTAATGATAAAAGCACCATAAAACCAGTTGGCTACATAAATATGTTTAACCCTACGCTTAACAATAGTGCCAAAAAAAACAATGGCATAACTTATCCATACCACAGCAATCAAAATATCAATAGGCCATTCTAATTCTGCATATTCTTTGCTTTGGGTAATGCCCAATGGCAAAGTAATCGCGGCTGCAACAATCACTAATTGCCAACCCCAAAATGTAAAAGCGGCCAATTTATCTGAAATCAATCGCACATTACAGGTACGTTGCACAACATAATAAGATGTTGCAAATAAAGCCGAGCCGCCAAAGGCAAAAATCACGGCGTTAGTATGTAAAGGCCGTAAACGACCAAAAGTAAAGTAAGGGGCATCAATAACATTATTGAGCCAAGGCCAAGTCAGTTGAGCAGCAATAATAACACCCACTGTCATACCAACTACACCCCAAACAATGGTCATAATGGCAAATTGCCTAATGACCTTATAGTTATAGGTTTCTATAGTTTGCGCCATGCGTTTATTTCTCCTAACTTAAAATTCGCGCATAAAGATTAGCATATTATTATTATCTAAATAAGATTAAATGAAACTAAAAAGTTTATCAAAATAATAAATTGAT
>JAUXCJ010000345.1 GCA_030618965.1 Thiomargarita sp. | reverse complement strand
ATTATTATTAGCTGGACAGCCAGATATTGCAGAAACTTTCCCCATACTTCTCAAAGAATCGCAGCTCATAAATCAGGCATTAACTGCCTATTCTCAAGGCAATGATGAAAATTGCGAGGCTGATCTCAAAAAAATCCCATTCCGTTCGCCTTATCGTGATGTTCGCAGCATTATCAAGGCATTACTTATAATTGAAGCTGATCCAAATGCAGCCAGTCAATTATTGCAAAAAGTGCCAACAACTTCGCCATATGCGCCCCTAGCTCATTTAATAGCAATGCTAGGACAGGATGATAAAACCTTATTAGATGCTTTAAATCAAGCCAATAGCAATGAACGAGCCTTTATCGCTAATTTAAAAGGATGGGATAAAAGCCAACTTAAACTAATTTCAATGTTGCAAGGTGCAGCTAAGCGTGATAATGAAAAAGCCCTCTTAGAAGTTGTAGCCGCCAATCGGCAAACCTTGGGTGATAAATATAGTCGTCAATTTTGCCTAGCTCTGTTGCCAAGTCATCCTGCTGGAGTGAAAATTTATCAAAACATTTTTGGACGATTATCAGCCTTTGAAAAAAATCGCATCACTGCCCTTTCTTATGAACGCCAAAGAGATTTTTTTAACGCCGAAAAATATTGGCGTTTATCTGTTGATAATCTCAAAAAACAGCAAAAAACTGATAACACTCTAAAAGCAGCCCTCATTTTGCGCCATATCGTCGCACTCATCGAACACAGAGGTGAGCAATTTGATGACGACACAGTGCCTAACGACTTGATCGAAAGCATTAACCTAAACCCCGAAGAAAAAAGCAGCTATATCAAATTAATTCAATGGTATCAGCACGAAGAGGACAAAAGAAGTTATCATAGATGGGCTGATACAGCCGCTAAAAAGTTTCCCAAAGACAGTGAAATTTTATTAATAGGCATGGAATCCGCAACTCAGAAAAAAGCCTTTAAAAAAGCGGTGGGATTCGCAAAAAAATTGTTAAAAGAAGACCCTATCAATATAAAAGCACGCCAAATAGCACGCTCATCCCATATTGCACATTCCCGTAAATTAATCAAAACCAGCAAATACGACTTAGCGCGTAAAGAATTAATCCAAGCCGGACAAATCGAAAAAAACCAATCTAGTGGTTTAGTTCAAATCAATCAAGGTTTGTTAGAATTACAAGCAGAAGGCTCAATCAAGCCAACAATTAAAAGAGCTGCCAATTCGAGAAAACGAAAATCAAAAGCGGCAACCCCTGACCTATTTAAATTACAAAAGGCCAAAAAATCCAAAATAAAAAATACACAAACTATTGAATTATTAAAAGAAGGACTAGAATTAGGTGGAGGCGGTCTTTGTGGCTTTTTTCGCGTAATAGTTGAAACCAAAGGCCAAGCTATTGAGCCTGCTCTTATACTCCCATTACTACCCTTACTTAGCAAAACTTATACCCCGACTCGCCATGAAGTTTTAGAACTGCTCAGCCTAATTAATAGTAATTCTGAAACTGGCATCCCCTTTATAAGAGAAGTCCTAGAGCCATTAGATATATTACTGCAAAAAGCTGTTAAAATTGAATTTTCTAAAGAAGAGTTACTAAACTTATGTGAAAGCTTTAAAAAGCTCGAACATTATGACTTACTCCAAAAATTTGCAGTTCAAGCCCTAACACGCTGGAGAGTAGAACCAATTTTTGTCTATTATCAGCTTTATGGCAAAGCAAATGGTACATTTTGGTCGCTCTCTAAATCAGATAGAACTCGTATTGATATAGCATTTGACAAAGCAGAACAGGATGGTGATAAGCGTACATCAATGATGATTAGGAAATTCATCAACCAGCAAGGTGGCGGTTTTCCGTCCTTCTTTAATAACCCCTTTGATATTTTTGGAGATGATGACGACGAGGATGATATAGAAGAACTTCTGGAGAAGTTGCACAACCCAGATGGCCTCAATCCAATTGAAATGCTCCAAATTATTATGCGTCTCCGCAAATTAGGAGTTAATGTACCTATGCCTTTTTAATTACCATCACGCAAAAAACCGAAACATGAAAACCCCTTTTGATATTATTGGCGTTTCTGAAGACGCAACAGATGAAACAATCAAAAAAGCTTATTTACAAAAAGTGCGGCAATATCCGCCAGAGCGAGCACCTGAGCAATTTCAGACAATCCGCACCGCTTTTGAAGCGATTAAAACCGAAGAGCAACGCCTAAAATACCTACTATTTCACCATGAACCACCAAGCCTTGCAGCCCTATTAGAGCGTGCTTTACAATCTGGAGAGCCACAACGCCCAACAGCAGCCTTATTCACTAAGGCATTAGCAGAAAGCTTGAAACTTTCCCCACAAAACTAAAAAACTATGGATGAATCTAGTAAAGAAAAATTAGTTGAACAATTTCGTGCTTATTTAGATGAGTACGAACTAGACGAAACAGAAACTCCTGAACAAACGGATTTATTTTCTCTATTCACCGAATTGGCTGCACTACGCAATGAAGTTCGCCTTGAATCACGCCAAATAAAAACCGCCTTAGATATGTTCAGAGAAAGCTTCGATTTAGTCGAAAAGAGCAATGAACAAATGGCTAAAGAATTAGAGCGGTGCCGCAGTGAACAAGGAAATAAGGATAGAGAAAATACACGAGTGCTTTTATTAGCCTTTTTAGAAATTTATGACCGTTTAGATGCTGGAATGAAAACCCTGAAGCGTTATAAACAATCATCATGGGGATTCTGTTGTCAACCGGAAATACGCCTGATTAGCGGGGTAAAAGAAGGCCAAGCAATGACCATCCGACGGGTGACTCAATTATTAGCGCGTTATCAAGTACGCCCAATGGATGTCCTGAATAAACTCCTCGATCCTCACACAATGCGAGCGGTTGAAGTAGAATCAGACCACAGATTAAGAAATGGAATAGTTACCGAAGAATTACGCAAAGGCTTTATGTGGGATAAAGAAGTACTTCGCATTGCTGAAGTGAAAGTTAATAAAAAATAACCAACTCAAATTTAAAAAAAAGGTAAAACAACACAATGACTGAAACCATTGTAGGCATTGACTTAGGCACCACAAACTCTGAAATTGCGATTATACAAAATGGCAAAGT
>JAUXCJ010000418.1 GCA_030618965.1 Thiomargarita sp. | reverse complement strand
TGAACTCGTCTATTTAGAGGCACTTGATCAGGATTTTTATCAAAATTACATCAAGCAATTGTTTGAAAACGAAAACCTTGTTTGTTTGATTCTCGTTGATGTGCCTAATGTCCCCGAAGATTTATTCAAGGCTGCGGAATTTTACCAGATTCCTCTGTTTAGTTCTCAATTATCTGGCGAAAATCTGATTAATTATATGCACACAACCATTTCTAGATTACTCGCCCAACGTATCACGCTACACGGTGTTTTTATGGACGTATTCGGCACTGGTGTTTTGATTACTGGTAATAGTGGAACTGGGAAAAGTGAACTAGCCTTGGAGCTGATTTATCGTGGGCATCGTTTAATAGCTGATGATGCGCCAGTATTTTCAAAAATTGATCCCAAAAATCTCAGTGGCACTTGTCTTTTAAATGATATGAACGCATTTTTAGAAGTGCGTGGTTTAGGCATTTTAAATGTGCAAGCACTATTTGGGGATAGTGCCATCAAAAAATATAAATATTTACGCCTAATTGTACATTTGGAACAGATGTCCAACAAACGTTTATGGGAAATTGATCGTTTACAAGGTGATTATAGTAATCGCCGTATTCTCGGTGTTGATATTCCAGAAATTTCTTTACCTGTTGCACCTGGACGTAATCTGGCTGTACTTTTAGAATGTGCGGTACGCAATCATAGTTTGAAAATGCAAGGCTATAATGCAGCTGATAATTTTTGTGAAATGCAACATCAAGCGATAGATAGTAATTAAAAATTAAAATATGCCTAGCCAACCCAGTAAAGTACTTGAAACCTTTGATAATCCTAATCCAGAACGAGATTATACGATTCATATTCGGTTACCAGAATTTACCTGTCTCTGCCCAAAAACTGGGCAACCTGATTTTGCAACCCTGTTTTTAGATTATGTACCCGATAAATTTTGTATTGAGTTGAAATCATTGAAAAACTACATTTGGTCTTATCGTAATGAGGGCAGCTTTCACGAGGCTGTGACTAATCAAATGCTAAATGATTTTGTGCAAGCTTGTGCGCCGCGTTTTATGCGTTTAAAGGCTGAGTTCAATGTACGTGGTGGTATTTATACGACTGTGGTTGCTGAACATGCTGAATCCAGTTGGATTCCTCCAGTTCTGGTTCATTTACCTTGAGTAGGAGAGAGTGAAAATGTCTGAACGTAGCTGTCAGGTTCAACGTGATACGCTTGAAACTCAAATCAGTGTCAAAATAAATCTTGATGGTACGGGAAAATCTCATTTTGAGACTGGGGTGCCATTTTTGGAACATATGCTGGATCAAGTGGCTAGGCATGGCATCATAGATTTGGAGATTCTGGCTAAAGGTGATTTGCACATTGATGCACATCATACAGCAGAAGATATTGGTATTACTTTAGGGCAAGCTTTTAATAAAGCGGTTGGGGATAAAAAAGGTATTTATCGTTATGGTCATGCTTATGTGCCGTTAGATGAGGCTTTGTCAAGGGTAGTTATAGATTTTTCGGGTCGCTCGGGCTTGGTATTTAATGCTGATTTTCCACGCGCTCAAATTGGTGGCTTTGAAACTGATTTATTTTTTGAATTTTTTCAAGGATTTGTGAATCACGCTTTGGTGACTTTGCATATTGATAATTTACGGGGCAGGAATTCTCATCATATTGCAGAAACTATTTTCAAAGCATTTGGACGGGCATTACGTATGGCTTTGACATTTGATCCGCGTATGCAAAATCGGATGCCTTCAACTAAAGGCAGTTTGTAGTTCATGTCAATTCAGATTCGGAATAAGATTTATAAAGCCCTTATTTTTGATGTTGATGATACTTTGATTGATACATCTCATTCTTATGATGAGGCGATTAAAAGAACAGTTCAGTATTTTACTGATATTGAACTAGGCGATGATGCGCTCAGTTTGATGCGTTCCAAGGGTATAGCTTATGGGGTTAATAATGATTGGAATGTTACTTGGCTTTTAATCGCATTAGTGAAAAATTTTCCTAGCAATCAGTGGGAAAATATTTTAATCAATCATTTAATTGATGATATTAACCCGGAATTGTCCGCTTATATTGAAATCAAGGATTTTTTTCAAAAAATTTATCTAGGTAATCCCTCTTTTAATGGAAAAGGCTTAATTGATATAGCTGAAGAAAGAATATATAAGGATGAGTTATTTCCAAAACTTAAGGCTATTGGGGTTAAAATAGCAGTAGTCAGCAGCCGTCCAGTTGAGGAAGCCCTTTATACATTGAACAATGTCAATGGTTTACTGGGTGAATTTATTGAAAATGAAAATTTTATTATCAGTGCCGGCACTAAAAATGCTGAAGATGAATTGATACCAGAAAAACCTAGTCCTGAACCTATTTTAGAATGTGTTAAAAGACTAAAATTTTCATGTAATAATTGCGTTTATATTGGAAATTCAAGTAGCGATTATTGGGCAGCTAGAGATGCTGGCGTTGATTTTATCCAAGTGGGTTTTAGTGTTATTGAAGGATTCAATGGTCTCAAACTTGAGGATGTTAATAAGATTTTGTTGTTCGCTTAATGTGCCTTATACCAAATATATTGATTGACTAATATTACTAATCATTTATACTAATTATAGTAAATTATTAATAATACTAT
>JAUXCJ010000235.1 GCA_030618965.1 Thiomargarita sp. | reverse complement strand
CCGTCAGGCGACTGAATGGCAAAGCGGCGAAATTACCGCTTTAGGTACTTTATATTGTGAAAAGTGTGGTCATAGCTTACATTTCCATCAGCCTGATTATATTCCAGCTTGTCCCAATTGTGGAGCAACGCGCTTTAAGCGAGATATTTAGTTTGTCGAGACGCGATTAATCGCGTCTTAACTTCAGGAATAAATAATAACCAAATTATTAAAAACAATAAAAAACTCAATAAAAATGCGTTACCAAAACGCACATAAGGAGTCATTCCCTGATAAGGTTGGGCAATTGCGCGTAAGGTAATTATTTTAAATTGCGGTGCTTGTTCGGTTATTTTCCCTTTAGAATCAATCACCGCTGAAATGCCAGTATTAGTCGCGCGTAGCAAATAGCGTCCAGTTTCTAAGGCTCGCATACGCGCCATTTCTAAATGCTGATGAGGCGCAATCGAATCGCCAAACCACGCATCATTGCTAACATTCACTAATAATCTTGCCGCAGGTAAACTGTTGCGTACTAATTCCCCAAAAGCATCTTCATAACAAATAGAAACGCCTATCACTTGCCCAGCACTTTTAAGAGTAGTTTGTTTGCCATTTCCGGCGGAAAATTCAGACATTGGTACATTCAACAGTTCGAGTAAATTCCCAAAAATAGCTTGAAAAGGAATATATTCCCCAAAGGGAACTAAATGTTGTTTATAGTAAAGCCCTGGCTCTTTGCCTATACTAGCGACGCTATTAAAATAACGTCCATCCGGTTTTAGCACTGGAATACCGATCAAAAAGTCTGTCTCATAATTATGGTGCTCTGCCGCTAAACTATTGAAAAAATTGGGCATATATTGTTGTAAGTCATGGTAAAACAACGGTATAGCTGTTTCTGGCCAAATAATTATATCCGCGTCACGATGAGCTTGGCTCAATTCTAAATAGCGTCGCATACTGGGAATTTGGTTACCCTCTAACCATTTGAACTCTTGCGGCACATTGCCTTGTACTAAAGCTATTTTTAAAGGTTTATCAACCGCTTGTGTCCATGAAATTCCTGATAATAACCAGCCACTACCCCAAATTGTTACTAACACAGCTAAAGCAACAAGCTGTTTTTTTAAGTCACTCTGGAAAGCAAAAACGATAAGGCTGGCTGTGAGTGCAATTATCCAGCTCACGCCATACACGCCTAATAAGGGTGCAAATCCATTTAGTGGCGAATCAATTTGGCTATAACCAAGACTTAACCAAGGGAATCCAGTAAATAACCAGCCTCGTAGCGATTCCATTAATGTCCATGCAGCGGGTAAGACAATTAATAATCTACTGGACGTATTATGAGGAAAAAAGCGCGTTAATGCCGCACCCAATAGAGCTGGATAACTTGCTAACACCAGTATAAAAAGAGTTGTTAAAAAAATAGCCCCTACCAGTGATACGCCGCCGAACTGATAAAAACTAACATGCACCCATGATGCACCCACACTAAAGAGGCTTACGCCATAGAGCCAGCCACGCCAAAAAGCGCGTTTTGTTGAAATATTTTGCCACAATAAAAACAACAATGCTGGCGATAAAACCGCAATGGGAAATAAAGAATAAGGTGCAAACGACAATGGTAAACTTGCACCAGCAATCACGGCAAGAAAGTCGCCTAAGCGTCCTTCCAAATTTAATGGTTTCACAGTTCAATCACCTGATTTATGCTCGGTTGGCACGGGTACTTTAACCCGCAACCATATAATGCGCCGCTTATCGGCACGTATAACCTCAAAAGTAAAGCCTTCTAGTGCTATTGTTTCCCCACGTTTTGGCACATGTCCAAACGCTTGTATCACCAAACCACCAATAGTATCAAATTCATCATCACTCAATTCGGTTTTAAAGTAGTCATTGAACTTTTCTATATGAGTCAGTGCTTGTACCATGTGGAAACCATTTTTACTTTCATGGATGAAAATCTGCTCATCAATATCATACTCATCATCAATCTCGCCAATGATTTCTTCAATAACATCCTCAATCGTGACTAAACCCGCCACGCCGCTATATTCATCAACAACAATGGCTATATGATTGCGGCTGGTGCGAAATTCACGCAATAGCACATTAAGCCGCTTACTTTCAGGAATAAACACAGCCGGGCGCATCACGTCATGCATATTAAATTGATGATTTTCATCTTTTTTAGCGTAATATTCCAGTAAATCTTTGGCTAAAAAAATACCTTGCACATCATCCCGACTCTCACCGATAACGGGAAAACGCGAACGCCCCGTTTCAACGATTTTTTTCACCAAATCGTCTGGCGGTGCATTTAACTCCAAAACATCCATTTGTCTCCTTGGAATCATAATATCGCGCACATGCTTGTCTGATACTTTCAATGCGCCTTCAACCATGCCGAAAGTTTCAGCACTAAGTAATTCACGCCCTTGGGCATCACGTAACAACTTAATCAGTTCATTTTTATCCTGCGGATTTTGTTGAAAAAGGACTTGTTTAATACGATTAAACGATAACATAGTAGGAAAAAGAGGCAAAGAATCAGAAAGTGAATTCATAAGATTTGATAGGGATTCGGATAATCTAAATCGTGTAAAACGCTAATTTCTAAGTTTTCCATGACTTGCGCCTCGGCATCATTAATATGATTATAGCCCAATAGGTGCAAAGTACCATGAATAACAAGATGCGCCCAATGGGCGGCTTTTGATTTATGTTGCGCGGCAGCTTCACGCGCAACAAGGGGAGCACAAATAACAATATCTCCCAGTAAAGGTATATCTACATCCGGCGGAGGTTCAAAAGGGAAAGACAAGACATTAGTTGGATATGGCTTTTGTCGCCATCTTTCATTTAATTGCTTACTTTCCGGTTCATCAACAATGCGAATTGTCAATTCAAGGGTGTGAACCCTCCCCCTAGCCCCCTCCCACTGGGCGGGGGAACCTCCACCCCAGCGGGGGGGATTGAAGGGGGGGGAACTTTGTAAAGCAGCATTAACCCAAGAATTTAGCTGATTCCTATCAGGTAAATCCTCTTCATCACTGGCATTTTGCACATCCACCTTAGCTTCCATCATTGCTTCTCGCTTTCTTCAGCACGTTCATAAGCTTGAATAATACGCGCGACAATGGGATGCCTTACAACATCCTTAGCAGTAAAAAAAGTAAAATTAACGCCTTCAACACCTTGAATAATATCAATAATATGGCGCAAACCTGATTGAGTATGACGCGGTAAGTCAATTTGAGTAATATCTCCCGTGATAACAGCCGTTGAGCCAAAACCAATGCGGGTTAAGAACATTTTCATTTGCTCATTCGTCGTATTTTGAGCCTCATCAAGGATAATAAAAGCATCATTCAAAGTACGTCCACGCATATAAGCTAATGGAGCGATTTCAATAATTTGGCGTTCCATTAATTTACCAACCCGTTCAAAGCCTAACATTTCATATAAAGCATCATATAATGGGCGCAAATAAGGATCCACCTTTTGGGCTAAATCACCAGGCAAAAATCCAAGCCGCTCGCCAGCTTCCACCGCTGGACGTACCAATAATATACGCCTAACCTCTTCACGTTCCAAGGCTTCGACTGCACAAGCAACAGCCAAATAAGTTTTGCCACTGCCCGCAACGCCTATTCCAAAATTAATATCATGACGAGCAATGCCATTCACATAATTGCTTTGATTAGAACCTCGCGCTTTTACGACACCGCGACGGGTACGAATCACGACATCCTCGCCCTTATTAGGCGGAGGAGATGCTAATAACGCTTCGATATTCGCCTCCTGAGAAAATAAATGGACACTGGCAGGATTCAAGACTTCAGTGCTTCTGTAAAGTTGATCAATAATTTCGGTGACACTTTTCACCGCATGAGTAGTACCCTTGACGCGAAATTGATGCCCCCGATTACTAATTTCTACCTTAAAACGCTGTTCCAGTTGATACAAATGCTCATTAAACTGGCCACAAAGATTAGCCAAACGTT
>JAUXCJ010000079.1 GCA_030618965.1 Thiomargarita sp. | reverse complement strand
GTTTTTAGAGGCATTTTCAGAGATAGGTAGGGTAAAAGGCGTTCCATAAATTGTCCCACCTGAAGAAAGAAATATAATTTTTTTCACACCAGTTTTTAGCATCGCTTGAAGCAATGTGACAGTGTTGACTAAGTTTGACTGTATATCTTCAATAGGGTTGAGGTTGGAAGTACTTGGTATTGTGCTACTCACCGCATGGATAACAAGATCAATTCCAATAAGTGCTTCAGATAAAATTAATGGGTCTCCATAACTGGCTTGAATATATTCAACAGAGGTAGAAGGATTTATATTGTATTGTTTTACTGTACGGTCGATTACTCTCACTCTGTAATTATTGAAAATTAATCTATCAACAATATGGGAGCCAATGAAACCAGTCCCACCTAATACCAAAACATGCATTGTATTTATCCGTTATTTATCTTAAATATGACGACATGATTTCTTTCCCAGAAAATAATTTATTACTTATATCGTTAAATATTTTTTGCAGGTATTCCAATAGCAGTTTTATCATTTGGTACATTTTGAAGTACTACAGTATTAGCACCAATCAGCACATTATCTCCAACGACTATAGCTCCAAGTATTTTAGCCCCTGCACCAATATCAACATGCCCCCCCAATAATAGGAACTCCTTTTTTAAAAGAAGCTCCAATAATTACCTGTTGAAATATTAAACAGTTAGGACCAATCCTGACATAAGGATGTATTACAATACCATTTGGGTGAGGTAACAATAACCCTCCATCTAACTGGCAATTCAAAGGGATATCAGCACCTGTCACTACGCTCCAAAAATGGTGACGTAAGATAGTCAGTTTTTTTAAAACAACCCAAAACCCTCCACGGTTATTATAAATTTGATAACAACGAATACTTGCTAATAAAGAACGAGACGGTGACCATGGAAAAAACTTTTTTTCTTCACGCGACCAATCTGGCGTTACTGATGAAACCATAACCGCACCATTTCAATCAACGAAAATACTCACGAGCAGCATCAATGACACCTTTCTTAATAATCAAGTCACGAGTACCAGCTGGCTTCCATCCTAAAATATCTTGGGTCTTTGAACTATCATATTGAGCTCGATGACTTCTTGAATCCCAATCCCGAAAACTTGGCACTCTTTTATTAGGGTGATAAATTAAATGTTTGGCAGCTTCTTTTACAATATCTATCAAATAGAATTTTAAAATAGAAGTCGGTTCACTGCGTATTTTAGTCCCAATTTCTTCAGAAACAATATCTACATATTCCTTACCACTTAGGAAAGGACCATCAGTTAACAAAAATGTTTTACCTTCAATATTTGGTTTATCAAATCCTAGCGCCAATGCACTAGCAACATCTTCGACTAAAACCAGTGGTAATTTGTTTTCACCGTTTCCCCAAAATTGCATGCGCGTCTCTGATTGGAACATACCGACCCCCCAGTGAGCAGGCGGACAACCTTTACCAATAACAATACCAGGACGAAAAATAACTAATGGCAACCCCTTGTCATTATACAAATCCATTAACAAAGCTTCGCACGTTGCTTTAGATCTTGCATAATGATTTCGACTTGTAATTTTTGAATCAACGGGCGTATCCATGGTAATCACTTCAGTTGAATCTGCCGAATAATACGAGTCAATAGTTCCAGTATAGATAAACCGTTTTACGCCTTTAGCTAAAGCTCGCTCAGCGATATTTTGAGTGACCAATACATCATGTTTGTAGTAATTAGCCCAATTATCTCCATCTGATTTAGCCAAATGGTAGACCACTTCAATCCCTTCTAGCGCTTTAACCATAAAATTAGCACTGGCTAAATTACCTTGAATTAACTCAACTGGCAATCCTTTAAGTGCAATATTTGCAGAGCCCATACCACGAGTCACAACCCTTACGCCCAAACCTTTTTCAGTCAATGCTTTAACTAAATAACGACCAATAAACCCAGATCCACCTAGTACTAATACCGTCGGAGTTTTTAATACGGGCAAAACCTTCCATTGTTCATTTTTTTTATCACTGGATTCAAAAACTGCTTGAGCCGCAATTTTTTCACAAATAGAAATCACATCAACACCAAATTCGGCACTCATTCTTAAATCGGGTTGATTCTCTAGTGTTTGATAAAAAGTATGAATACTCTTGTTAATACATTCGCCGAAAGGATTAGCATTGGGTGATTTTTGCAGAGTTCCTTTTACAGATTTAAATAAGTTTATTAGGCTATTCTTACCCGTCTGCCAAGCAACACTTTTAACACTCAAAAAATTATCAAACAGCAACCCTGCACCACTTGGCTCATCAACATAATAAATATCCCGATCAAATAAACACGTTGCTGTTGCTGCATGACCACGTACACTAATTCTCTTATCCGTATAGCCCGGAATAACTGATAAATTTAAATCAAAGCTTGTTTTGCCACAGTTACCATGAATATGCCAGTGTCGATATACTCGATTACTACCTGGTAAATCAATCGGTAAAGATACATCAACATGCAAATCATCAGGAACACCGAGCAAATCTACTAAAAATGCGATAAGGTGTGGCCCTAATTCAAAAATCAGATTTTCAGGTTTTTGTAACATCCAAATATTAAAGGGACCAAACTGAATTTGTGGTAAAGCTGAAAACCAATTAATACTAACATGATCAAGTTTACCAATAACCCCCTCTGCCACATCATTACGTAACTTTTGATAAGAGGAAAGAAAAACAAAATTATGATTAACACCAACGTTAACATTATGTTTTTTAGCTAAATCGGCTAATGACTGACATTCTTTTTGACTGGTCCCCATTGGCTTTTCTAAAAAAACATGCTTTCCACTTTCTATAATTTGTTTTGCACAATCAAAATGTAAATCAGGAGGTAACAGGATATGTACCGCATCTAAGTCTGTTTTTAGCATCTCATCAAGAGAGCTAAAAACTTGAGGGATATTAAATGATAATGCAGCATTTTCTGCTCTGCCGACAGAGTGGTCACAAACAGCAACAATCACTACATTATCTTGATTGATGAGTGATTTAGCATGTACATCTATAATATACCCTGCTCCTAGAAGACCAACTTTAAAAGTTTTATTTATCATGTATTGTTCTAACTTTATTCTTTAAATTTATATTTATATTTAGAGTAGCAACAGTGATCTCACCTTTGAAAACAAAAGATAAATCATGTTCTACAATCATTTATATTCAATAATCTGAGCGGTTCTATTCTTAAGTTTGTCACTCCAAAAACGTAGAAAACCAATTGCTTCAGGAATCTTCCCTGCAACTGTACTTGCAGCCCATGAATACTTTATGTTTTCTACATCAGATCGCGTTAAACCAATTCGGATAATTTGTAATGGATAAATTAACGATAATAAAAGAAATAGCGGGTTAATCAGAGCTAATACAAAAATCAATAAAGGCAAAAATATCCCCCATACCAAAATCCTAATATTTTCTCTGACCATGTATCTTTCTTTTGATTTTCCATGTAGTACACAACCATTTGCATAAGCATAACCAGCTCTTGTTGCCCTTTTCCACCATTGTGAAAAACTATACATAGCTGCATCATGTAATGTCATTTCTTCATCTATTCGCCGAATCTTCCAGCCTTTTTCTCTTATTCTGAAGCACATTTCATTATCTTCGGCTGCAATTACATGATTTTTATATCCATCAATCTGCTTGAAAGCATCGGATCTAATTAACAAATCACCACCGCAAGCAAGTGCATCCCCAATCGGTGTATTCCATTCAATGTCACATAATTGATTATAAACTGATTTTTCTGGATACCGCTCACGACGGCGACCACAAACCACGGCATATTCAGTATTATTTTCTAAAAATTCACTTGCCTTTTTAATCCAATCAGTTTGAACTTCACAATCCCCGTCTATAAATTGTATATATTTTATATTCGGATTTTTTTCAAAAAGAAATTCTGCTCCTTTATTTCTGGCTCGTGCGGCTGTAAAAGGGATTGTCATATCTAAAGATATAGTTTCTACATCAAGTGACTTTGCAAGTTGCAAACTATTATCAGTAGAACCCGAGTCAACATATATAATAAGCTCAACATTGCCCAAAAAAGATTCAAGTCCAGCCTCTAATCGTTGTTCCTCATTACGGCCAATAACAACTGCACCAATCTGTAAACCATGCCTTAAAGCATTCATTTATATAACCCACTCCCTAAAATTGTTTATTTAATCTATTGGTAAGAATTGATGATAATCTATATCAACACCATACTATTTCATATAGATTACTGACTATTTAAATCAAATTTCCAGTCAAGTTTTTGATTAGTCACTATAGTCTTATAGTTTTCACAAGATAACTCAACCCCGAAACAATTTCCTAACCGAGATAAATCCTGATCAAATAAATCAATCAATTTATTAAGTTGATTCGCATCAATTTTAGGACGTTCCTGCATTGTTAGCCCACTTTTTACTTTATCTCTTATACTTTGAGGTATTAAATTTCTACGCAAAACAGTCATTAACTTTGATTCAACCAATAAATTATATCCTTTAAACGCTCTAATTCTTTCGCCTGATATATTCTGTGCTGCTACATCTTCTTTCCACTCTACCTGTCCTTGATAACCAATAAAGTCTGCTACTCGCTCAAGCTGCTTTTGAGGGTCTTGTCGTATTACTTCGGTAAAAACAGGCAAAACATTACTTTGTCCAAATTGCTTAAAAAAAGGCGCTAACTGTCTAGCATAACAACTATAAGCAGTAAGCTCCTCATACTTATCAATCGCCTCATTGATATCACATTTAATAACATTCTGAGACCATTGATGAATATAATGTGAAATTAAACGATCAACTGGATGACGCATCACATAAATAAGCTTTGGATTTTTAAGTCGCTTAGCCATACGCCTAGTTGTTAGGGGATAATCTGGTAATTTTGTATAGTGAGTGCTTGATTCGCCACATAGATCACCTGCCATAGCTTCATCAAACAATGAGTTATACCATTGCTCCCCTCTTTCATATTCAGCATCATCACTAAAATAATTTGGCTCTTTCGGAGTAGTCATAAAAATACCTGACTGCATTGCCAATTGTGTGTGCAACGTACTGGTTGCACCTTTCATTGCACCGATAATAATAAAATCAGGTTTTATCATAATGATCAGGATGAATATAAGCGTTTAAAGGGTTGAAAAAATTTGTCCAAATATCTAGCCATTGATAAGCTGAAATATTGGGTTTAAAAGAAGAAGATAAGAGCGACCTTAATGTAGAAACTCCATAACCTAAAGTCCAAAAAATATTCGCCATTAGCAAACCGAGCTGTCCATAAACTTGGTAAAAATAACGTGTTCTGGATTCATAATAATAACGAGGTAAACGTTTACGTAGCTTCGCTTGCGATTTAACCGGTGAGCTTCCTCCTCGCAAATGCACAATATGTGCATTAGGTACATTCAACACTTTCCATCCTGCTTGTTTTGCGTGGTATGCAAAGGCTACATCTTCAAAATACATAAAGTAACCATCATCCATCAAACCTATTTCTTTAAAAACTTCAGATTTAACTAGGACACAAGCAAAACTTATCCAATCATAGAAGCTGGCTTTATCAGACACTTCATAAGGTACTTTAAAGTTTTGTAGTAACTTGGTTATTGGCCCAGTATTAGCAGATAAAATCAATTCACTAATTGGCGTATGGAATCGAAAACAACTTTCCTGAGTTGTTCCATCAGGCCACTCCAATCGAGGACCAACTAGCCCGATAGTTTTATTTTTTTCTGCTGCATTAAGCAATAAAGAAATAGCATCCTTTCTAACAAGCGTATCGCTATTTAATAATAAATAATACTCTGCATTAATATAGCTAATGCCACGATTATTACCTCCTGAAAAACCTGTATTATCTTCAGATTCAATTAATTCAATTTGATCTGAAGCAAATTTTTTATCCACCCAGTTTTGAATGACTTTAATGGAACCATCATTAGAAGCATTATCAATGACAACTACTTTTGCATCTATATCAGTTAATTCTGGTAGTAATGATTCAAGGCAATCAAGGACTAATTTTGGAGTTTTGTAGTTAATTATAACCACACAAAGTTGATGGTTTATCTCTCTCATTATATTAAAATAGGATCAAAAGAACCTTTCCGATTATAC
>JAUXCJ010000221.1 GCA_030618965.1 Thiomargarita sp. | reverse complement strand
ATCTGTTTTTTATTGATGATATGGTTACGTTTTTTATCATCTAATGGTTTTACGAAGTTTTTACTCATTTCTATCTCCAATAAAAGTTACAGCATGTTTGATACGTTCGACACTGCGTGTTTGTCCTATCAGTTTTACTGTTACATCAATCGGTGGGGAAATGGTTCCACCAGTCACCGCAACTCGCAATGGTTGAGCAATTTTACCCAATTTTAGTGTATATTGTTCTGCAATGGCATGAATAATCTCATGAATAGCCTCGGCATTCCAGTCTGGAAGACGCGCTAATCGTTCACATAAGTCATTCAACGGCTCACGAATAGCCGGCTTGAGGTGTTTTTTGATAGCTTTCTCGTCATACTCAATTGTTTCCATAAAGAAATAGCGGCTATTTTTGGCCATTTCTTTTAGGGTTTTAGCACGTTCGGCTTGTGCCTGGATGATCTCAACTAATGTTGGGCCTTTTGTGGTTTCTATCCCTAATTGCTCGAATTGAAAGCGTAATTGGAGAGCTAATTGCTCAGGATTGCCGGTTTTGATGTAATGTTGGTTGAGCCACAATAATTTGTCATTATTAAAGGCAGCTGGAGAGGAATTTATCGCATTTATATCAAATAAATCAATCATTTCTTGTATAGAAAAAATTTCTTGATCCCCATGTGACCAACCTAATCGCACCAAATAATTGAGCAAGGCTTCAGCTAAATAGCCTTCTTCCTTGTAATTCATGACACTGACTGCACCATGTCGCTTGGATAAACGCTGTCCATCATTGCCTAAAATCATTGGGACATGGGCATATTCTGGCACAGTTGCCCCTAATGCTTCTAAGATATTAATTTGGCGAGGAGTATTATTTAAATGATCATCACCGCGAATGACTTGGGTAATTTGCATATCCCAGTCATCGACGACGACTGTCAAATTATAAGTCGGCGTGCCATCAGAACGAGCAATGATTAAATCATCCAGTTCGCTGTTATTAAAAACCACGATGCCCTTGATTAAATCCCTGATGAGGACTTGTCCTACTTTAGGATTTTTAAAGCGAATCACAGGTTTAACAGAGCTATCTGGTGAACTGGTCATATGGCGACAATGACCATCATAACGGGGTTTTTCCTTACGCGCCATTTGCTCATTGCGTAGATTTTCTAAACGCTCTTTAGAACAAGAACAATAATAGGCTTGGTCTTTAGCCAATAATTGCTCAATAACTTCACGATAACGATCAAAGCGTTGGGTTTGATAAAATGGCCCTTCATCGGCTTGTAAACCAAGCCAGTTCATGCCTTCAAGAATGGCATTAACGGAGGCATCTGTAGAACGCTTACGATCAGTATCTTCAATGCGTAAGATAAATTGCCCTCCATGTTTGCGGGCATATAGCCATGAAAATAAAGCGGTACGGACACCGCCCACATGTAAATAGCCTGTAGGGCTAGGTGCAAAACGAGTACGAACTGTCATATATCAATTATTCAGTTATTATAAAAAAATTTGACTTAACACAGGTCATGTTTTAGGATAGTTAATACTTTAGGGCGGTTAGCTCAGGGGTAGAGCACTGCTTTCACACGGCAGGGGTCACTGGTTCAAATCCAGTACCGCCCACCATTATTATCATCCCATCCCTTAGTTCCATTCACTCTCAATGAATTTAGCAAGTAATCTAAGCCAAGGTTTACATACGCTACAACTCAATCTGTCTGATGTCACCCAAACGCAATTATTAGATTATATCGAACTATTGGACAAATGGAATCAAGTCTATAATCTTACGGGTGTGCGTGATCGATCAGATATGATACCAAAACATATTTTTGACTGTTTAGCAATATTACCCTATGTTTGTGGTAGACAAATTTTAGATGTTGGAACAGGTGCAGGTTTGCCCGGTTTATTATTAGCAATGGCGCGTCCAGACTGGCACTGTGTTTTATTGGATAGTAGCGCAAAAAAAATTCGCTTTGTCAAACAAGCCATTCTTGAATTAGAAATCACTAATGTTGAGGTGGTGTGTACTCGTCTGGAAGCATTTAAACCATCAGATAAATTTAGCTCTATAATTTCAAGAGCTTATTCAAATTTGCAGAGTTTTTACACTCAAAGCGCACACTTATGTGCTACCAAGGGATGTTTATTGGCAATGAAAGGGATTTATCCTGATCAAGAAATTGCTCAAATATCTGGACTACAATTAGAAATTATCGCATTAGAAATACCTCAATTACAAGCTCAGCGGCATTTAATTATTATGCGCCCACAAAATGCAAGGTAACCTTGCACTCCAAAGTAGTTATAATAGTAGTAGGCTAAAATTAACTAAGTATCAATAATATGAATATCAAAACATTATTAATTGTCATCAATATTAGTATATTTCTTCTGAGTTGCAGTAGCGTTCCAGAACAGCCAGCAATACCCGAAAGCAATATCGGCGCTGCCAACAATTCAAATGCACTTTCTAGGGCTAAAGAGGCGCTTGACAAAGCAAGAAAGGCGAAAAATAGTGGCGAAATAAAAAATTTTGCTGTTACAGCGAGAAAACAAGCACAAGCAGCGATTGAAGAGGCGCAAAGCGTTTTAGAAAAATCGCAAAACTTACTCAAACAAGCGCAAACTGTGTCTGTAAAAGGACAAGCCCCAAAAGAGGTCCCAAAAATACAAGAGCCTAAAGCAGCTCCACTTCCTCAAGCTTCCCAACAACAGCCCCAACTTGGCCAATTACAATCACGCCTGGCACAATGGATTAATGGAAATAATGGCTATTTAGCGGTGACTTTGGAAGATGATTTATTTGAAACGGAGCAGACAGAATTACGCCCAAAAGCAACACCTCATATCAAAACACTAGCCACCTTCCTTAATCAACATCCTCAATTATGGATAAGGGTTGAAGGACATACTGATAATAGGAGTAGCCATCAACATAATTTAGGCGTATCTGAGCGACGGGCGACTTCTGTCAAATTTGCATTAATGCAGCAAGGTGTTAGTTCTAAACGCATTGTTGTCAAAGGTTTTGGTACAGCTAGAACTATTGCTAACAATCGCACTGAGGCAGGCCGCCAGAAAAATCGCCGCGTGGAAGTTATTATTTTGAAAGCACCGGAGCCTCAACCGAGCTATTCTCCACAATTATGATTAGCGAAGCCCTCACAACAATAAGACAGCGTATTGCAGATACGGCGCGACAATACAATCGCTTTCCAGAAAGTGTACAATTATTAGCTGTCAGTAAAACTCGCTCGATTGCGGACATAGTCACCGCTATTGAACAAGGGCAAACTCGCTTTGGTGAAAGCTATTTACAAGAAGCCATCCCAAAAATCGAAACCTTACGCGATAAATTACTTGAATGGCATTTTATAGGACCTTTACAAAGCAATAAAACCCGGATCATTGCTGAACAGTTCGATTGGCTACACTCACTCTGTCAGCTAAAACATGCACAACGCTTGAATGCCCAACGGCCTGAACATTTATCTCCTTTAAATGTTTGTATTCAAGTGAATATCAGTGAAGAAGCTCAAAAATCAGGTATTCACTTAAATGACTTAGCGACACTAGCACAAGCCATTGCTGAACTACCACGCCTGCGCTTACGTGGACTAATGACACTGCCAGCACCTAGCCAAAAATTTGAGCAACAACGCATTCCCTTTCGTCGTATGCGTATTGCATTACAAGAATTACAAGCATCAGGTTTAATACTTGATACATTATCAATGGGTATGACTAATGATATGGAAGCCGCGATAGCAGAAGGCGCGACATTAGTACGCATTGGAACTGGTATTTTTGGAGAACGTCTAAATAGGCAAAAACAATGAGTCAATATTTTAATATTCACCATACAAATCCTAATAAACGTATTATTAATCAAATCGTTGAGATTATTCGTGCTGGCGGATTAATGGTATATCCAACCGATTCCAGCTATGCACTTGGCTGCCAAATTGGTAATAAAACCGCAATGGAGCGAATGAGTAATATTCGCCAAACCGATAAGGATCATAATTTCACCTTAGTTTGCGGCGATCTTTCCGAAATTGCCACTTATGCCAAAGTCAATAATAGCGCGTTTCGGCTTATGAAAGCGCAAACCCCCGGCCCTTATACCTTTATACTCAAAGCCACTCATGAAGT
>JAUXCJ010000402.1 GCA_030618965.1 Thiomargarita sp. | reverse complement strand
GGTTTCATGGCGATACTGACGATAATATCTTGTCCGGTTGAAATTCCGCCTAAAATGCCGCCAGCATGATTGCTCAAAAAGCCTTCTGGTGTCATTTCATCACGATGTTCGGTACCTTTTTGTTCAATACTAGCGAATCCCGCGCCGATTTCTACTCCTTTAACGGCATTGATACTCATCATCGCATGGGCAATTTCCGCATCTAATCTATCAAAAATTGGTTCGCCTAATCCTACTGGTACACCACTAGCTACGACTGTGACACGCGCTCCGATAGAATTGCCTTGTTTGCGTAATTCATCCATATAATTTTCTAGTTCAGGCACTTTTTCTGCATCTGGACAAAAAAACGAGTTGCGGTTGACTTCTTCCCAATCGAAGTGCTCTGGATCAGCTTTGATTGGTCCCAGTTCAGCAAGATAGCCGCGTATTTGTACTCCATAGCGTTCTTTGAGATATTTTTTCGCAATTCCACCCGCTGCAACACGTACTGCTGTTTCACGCGCTGAAGATCGCCCGCCGCCACGATAATCACGGATGCCATATTTTTTTTGATAAGTATAATCGGCATGTCCGGGCCTAAATTGGTCTTTTATTTTGCTGTAATCTTTAGAACGCTGATCGGTGTTCTCAATCAACAATCCAATAGGACAACCAGTTGTTTTTCCTTCAAAAACACCAGAAAGTATTTTAACTTTATCTGCTTCTCGGCGTTGCGTTGTATGCCGAGATGTTCCCGGCTTGCGACGATCTAAATCAGCTTGTAAATCTTCAGCAGCAAGTGCTAATCCGGGCGGACAGCCATCGACAATACCTCCAATCGCAGGGCCGTGACTTTCTCCGAATGTGGTGATGGTGAAGAGTTTTCCGAAGCTATTTCCTGACATGTTACACCGTTATTTAAGTGATAAAATAAAATATTTTATCATGCTTTATCTAAAATGTTACTTGATATTTTGGCTAAGTGTAAATTCTGATATAATAACAATCTTTTTAAGATAATAACAGGAAAATTAAATATGAATCAGATAGTTAGATATGTGATCTTAATAAGTCTTAGCATTATGCTATACATTCCTACCTATGCATATACTTGGCCTTGGGACAAGAAAGGGGAAAATAGTGTCACTCCTTTGGATCAAAAGTTCTACAATGACACTCTAGTGTTCGAGTTCTGCAATAAAAGTCCAAACAAAGTCACAGTCGCTATTGGATATTGGAAATCGGCTTTTGACAAGGGTAACTTTTTTATCACGGAGGGCTGGTGGAATATCGCACCTAATGAATGTAAAGTGCCTTTTAGTTCAGGTAAGCTGAGTTATAGTAGTTTCTATCTCAATATTCAGGTTAATGGGCAATCCGTAACAACTAGTTCTTTCAAAACTAAGGATGGTGATAATGGAGGTACTAAAGGATGTGTCGAACAAGGCACTTTTTTTCTCGTTAAGGCTGAATCTAGGTGGGGAAAGCCTTGTAAGACTGAAGAACAAGAAGTTCCTTTTCTTAATATAAAACAAGCGAATGTTTATGATCAGTACACATTTTCTTATAAATAACTGATTATTACGCACTGAAATTCCAAAAGCCTTATGAATAAAAATCGTTTTTTAGGGTGTTTTATTGGACTTGCCGTTGGAGATGCTTTGGGAGCACCTATTGAATTTTGCAGGCGTGGGAGATTTCAGCCCATTTCAGATATGGTTGAAGGAGGGAAATTTCAACTCAAAAAAGGTGAATGGACTGATGATACAGCGATGGCACTTTGTCTTGCTGAAAGTTTAATTGAATCTCAAGGGTTTGATCCTAAAGATCAAATGGAACGCTATCGCCGATGGGCGCATACGGAGACGGGTTACATGAGTAGCCGTTCAAAAGGTTTTGGTTTTGGTCAAACATTTATACTGTCTTTGATCAGATATAATCAAACCGGTAATCCCTATTCTGGTCTGATTAACCCAAAAAGGCCAGGTAATGGCTGTATTATGCGTTTAGCTCCTATTCCTCTATTTTTTTATCCAGATAAAGACAAAATCATTCATTTTTCTGGAGAGAGTTCCAAAACAACGCATGGAATGCCTGAAAGTATTTATGCAAGCCGCTTGTTTGGCAAAATATTATTTGAAGCACTATCAGGCAAAGATAAAGAATCCATTTTATTTGACAATGAACCAGAACTAGAAGCCCCAGATAACATCAAAGAAATTGCTTTAGGCACTTATAAAGAGAAAAAAGAGAATGAGATTGAGAGTACTTTTTTTGCGGGAAAGTGTTTAGAAGCAGCGTTATGGTGTTTTTTACACACAGATAACTACAAGGATGCGGTGCTAAAAGCTGTTAATCTTGGAGGAGATGCCGACTCTACAGCCGCAGTTTGTGGACAAATAGCCGGAGCTTATTATGGTTTTAAAGAAATTCCATCTCATTGGATTAAGGCCCTTGTCAAACATGAAATGATTCTGAATCTGGCTAAACGTTTTTTAATTATCTGAATTATAATGTATTATCTACAAGCTGGAATAAATACTTTGGAGTGCAAATTTGCCTCGCACTCCAACTAAATTTCAGTCTTGATTACTAGTCTCAGCTTTCACAACATCAGCTAATTGCTGGGCTACAGTATCAACTTGTTGTTTATCAACACCTTCAACCATGACTCTAATCAACGGTTGAGTACCACTGGGACGTAATAATACCCGTCCTTGATCAGCCAAAGTTTCTTCTGCTTCACTTACGGCTTTTTGTACGGAAGTCGGATCGTAGCCAT
>JAUXCJ010000285.1 GCA_030618965.1 Thiomargarita sp. | reverse complement strand
ATTAAAGCAAATAATATACCATTATTATATTATTTAATTCAAATATATAGTTTTATAAAGGTTTTTGGGGTTGTAATCTCTCAATAGTTTTCAAGATGTAGGAAAAAAGACAAGAATTAGAAGTATAAATTGTCATAAACATGACAATAGAATACTTCATTGTGAGCAAGAAGGAGAGGGATAAAGTTATTTTATTTTTATTTTAATAAATAATATAAAAAAATAATATTTAAAATCATAGAAGTAATTGCAGTTCGTCGCCAAAAAGCCACCGGATTCCGTTCACGCAAAGGAAAAGGACTAGGATGAGAAAGATCATATAAAAATTCAGACAATGACTCATAACGCCGAGTAGGATTAGGATGAACCGCCTTTTTTAGCGCACAATCAACCCAAACCGGTAAGGTAGGATTAAAATGACAAGCCGATATATAAGTCATACGCCGAGGATTTTTGTTCAGTTTAGTTTCAGGATAAGGGAAATGACCCGTCAAAATTTCATAAGCAATAACGCCGAGAGAAAAAAGATCGGAGCGAATACTACCGGTGTAACCCAGCAAATATTCAGGGGCTGTATAGTTTTTAGTCCCTAATAGATCGATTCGCTCAAGGGGAGTCGTGATTTCTTGAAGACCCGCAATTTTTGTGGAACCAAAATCAATGATTTTAATCGTGCCATGCTTATCAATCATAATATTTTCAGGTTTGATGTCCTGATGAATCATTTCCATGCGGTGAAAGGCCCGCAATCCAGAAGCTATTTGTTCAATGATTGCTCTCATCTCACTCAAAGGTGGCTGAGGATTATCGCTCATCCATTGACGTAAAGTTTGCCCCTGTACAAATTCAGATACATAATATAAACACTGACGATGGCGCGTTTGTTCATGGACTTTCATCACATGGGGATGAGTCAAACGCTTACCTATCCATTCTTCATGAAGGAATAAATCAATATAAGATGGATTATCTTCAAAATTCAGCGAAGGTGTTTTTAGAGCAACTTTTTTCTGTGTTTCTTCATCTAAAACTAGATATAACTGAGAGCGGCTACTAGCGTGCAATTCGCGCAAAACATAATAACCATCCAATTGCATACCCGGAGACAAAGGTGGTGGAAAAGGTAATTCGGTTAATTTTTTAAAAAAGGCATTAATATCAGGGGTTGGTAAACTTTCAACCCGCACTATTTGTACGGATAAATTATCGGGGCTATCATTTTTATAAGCTAGACTGGTGAGTTGTTGACAGGCTTTATCTAAATCGTCGGTATTGTTATGTACACTACTAATAATATCTTCATCTTTAAGATATTCATGCACACCATCCGTGGAAAAAATAAAATAGTCACCCTCCTCGACATCTACATCACGATAATCTATTTCAATATTAAGCTCAATACCCATTGCCCGTGCTAGATATTCTTTGTCATCAGAAACTTGAATCCGATGATCTTGAGTCAAGCATTCAAGATTATCACCACGTAAACGATAAATGCGGGTATCACCTAGATGAAACAAATAAGCAGTCGTTGATTTAATAATCAAGACACTTAAGGTTGTCACTAAGCCTTTATTTGTTCCATAAAGATGGTATCCTTGCCCATATAACCAGCGATTTAGGGCTGTCAGGATTTTTTCGCCAGCCGTTTTAACTGTCCAAGATTCTGGCGTACTAAAATAGTCGTTTAGAAAACCTTTGACGCTGTAATCACTGGCTTTGTCACCAGCCTCACTGCTACTCACACCATCAGCGATCACGGCGACTATACCCTTGGTGGTGAGCAGTGGTTCGGAAGGCGCTAATACACCAAAAGCATCTTGGTTTTTTTCTTTGCGGCCTTTTTCAGAATATTGGCCAACGGTGATTGAAAGTGTGTTTGACATAGTTCAGGAGAAAGGATATGGGAAAAAACAGAATGTGACCCCTCCCCCTAGCCCCCTCCCAGTGGGAGGGGGGACTTCCACCCTAGCGGGGGGGACTGAGGGGGGGAGAAGTCTATTAAACAAAACTAACCAACATCAATCATGTGTACCGTACCATCTTCAGCAATTTCAGCAGTTTGCCCCTTTGGATCCTCCATGAATATAGCCACGCCAATCATCACGATAATTGCCGCAGCCGCAATCGTGAGAAAGAAGGTACTTTCATCAACAAAGGAGTATGTTGTCAAAAACACTACCGCGCCAACATTACCATAAGCACCTGTCATACCAGCAATTTGTCCAGTCATACGCCGTTTGATCAAAGGCACGACAGAAAATACAGCACCTTCACCAGCCATAACGAAAAGTGAACAAGACATAGTAACAGCAATTGCGAGAACAATAGCTAAATTATAACCAAATGTATCTACCCAGCTTGAAGATATAAGGTTCATCATGAAATAGCCGACTGCTAAACCACCGAGCAAAATAATCAAAGCATTTCTGCGGCCAAAATTGTCACTGAAAAAACCACCAGCTGGACGAGCAACTAAATTCACAAAAGCAAAACTGGCTGCTACCATACCTGCCATTACAGGTGACAGATCAAAGGTAGTGAAATAAAACAATGGTAACATAGAGACAACAGCTAATTCTGAGCCAAAAGTACAGAAATAAGCCCAATTCAAAACAGCTACTTGTTTAAAATGGTAGCGATGGATTTCAGGTACTGGTGTTGTGAAGACCCCCTTATTGATCTCGTAAACATAATAGGTTTGGAAAAAATAAACCGCAACCAACAGACCATAAATACTATAACTAGCAGTCTCATTAATCATTCCTAAATTTACAGGTGAAAGTTTCCAAACCAAGAGGGCCAAAGCGAGATACAAGGGGATATTCATCAGCAAATAAAGTACAAAGTCACCAGGACTAGTCACTTCCATCGCACCGGTCTTATTAGGCTTAAAGTAAGTCGAGCCTTTAGGTGTATCTCTGACAGCAATATAAAAAATAACAGAATAACCCATAGCGACTAGACCACTAATACCCAACGCATAACGCCAGCCATTAACCGGATCAACATATTCACTTAATAAGACAGCAATTGTTGGCAATGTCAAAGCTGCACCAGCAGAACCAAAGTTACCCCAACCCCCATAAATACCTTCAGCTAAGCCCACTTGTTTATGTGGGAACCACTCACCAATCATCCGAATACCAATCACAAAACCTGAACCGACAAAAGCTAACAAAAAGCGCATTATTGCCATTTGTTCAAAAGTATTCGTCATTGCAAACCCAATACATAAAACGCCAGAAATCGATAGCAAGAATGAAAACATAATGCGTGGACCAAATTTATCCACTAGCATACCGACAGCAATTCGTGAGGGGATAGTGAGGGCGACATTCAAAATCATCAAGACTTTGATTTGTTGAGGTGTTAAATCTAGTGCATCTTTAATGAAAACCATTAAAGGCGCTGCATTGAACCAAATATAAAAACTGATGAAAAAAGCAAACCATGTAAAATGGAGAGTACGGATTCTCTCCGATTTTAAATCAAATAAATTAATGCGTTCTGACATCAATAAACTCCCAATAAGGTAAAATTTATATTTTTTCCATCGCAATAAAATTAAGGAATTGTTTATATATCACACAATAGCGGTACGCATATTATCAGTGTTTTTTTTTTT
>JAUXCJ010000224.1 GCA_030618965.1 Thiomargarita sp. | reverse complement strand
GTTTGCTCAGCAACAGAGTAGATAATGGGAAGCATAATTGATATAAGTGCTGTGTTGGACGTAATTTCTGTTGTAAATGTGATCAATATAGCAACAACAATCAAGAGTGACAATGAAGGCAATGTCGTTAATTCAATAAGATATAATGCGAGTTCATTCGCCAATCCAGTTGCGGAAAATGCTTTAGCAATAGCAAAGCCAGCTCCAAATAAAAACATGATATTAAAAGGAATTTTGTCTTTATCTTTCATCCAATCCAGCAAATTAAAGGGGGGCATAAACAGTAATAAACCCGCACTCAGCAAAATTAACGGTTCACTCAATCCCAAGCCATTCCAGTATGGCTTAATTGGAGCATTGATTAACAATAAAATGATTATACCACCCAAAATGCTCAAAATCTTCTTTTGATCATTGTTCAACTGCTGTTTATTTTGTTGACGCGCTATTTTTACATTTCCGACTCCATAACTCAGTACTAAACTGATCACGATAAACATCAAAAATGCCAGCGGTGCTAGCATCCCCATCCACTGAACAAATGGGATCATATCCATTCCCTTCTCATCCATAATACCTAGCAAAATCAGATTTGGCGGCGTACCAATCGGAGTTAAAATACCGCCGACACTGGCACCGTAAGCTATGGCAAGAGCAAAACGCATTTTCAGTTTAGGATCATCAGAGATAAATAGGGCGATGGAAATCAGTAACAAGGTGGTAGTCGTATTAGAAAGAATGGCACTGAGTAATCCCGATGTCAGGGCTAATGAGATAATAATACCGCGTGCAGTATTGGGGAATATATTCAAGATTTTGTCTGCTATCCAAGTGTGCAAACCGCTTTTTTCAACCGCAATCGCCAGCATAAATCCGCCCATAAACAAATAAATGATCGGATGGGCATAATTAATAGTTGTCAGTTTTGTTGGTAAAATAGAAAGGGCAGGAAATAAGATAATTGGTAGCAATGAGACAATAGCTAAGGGTAATCCTTCATTAGTCCAAAGTGTGACTAGCAAAGCAATCACACCAAGCAATGCAGCTTGTACAGGCGTGAAAACTAGAAAAGCGATTCCAAAAACTGATAAGCCTATTAGTAATCCTAAGCCTATTTTTTTAAGTTGAAGGGATTGTTCTGTCACTTTGACAGGCTCCGATTGATTTTCTTCACCAAATAACTTCAACCTGATATTGTTCAAATATATTATCAGCACTGATTATAGGGATTTTTTCAACCCTTGATTGTGCAATCAGTAAACGGTCAAAAGGGTCTTTATGATATAACGGCAGATGACTTAATTCAAAAATATGTTTTTGTTCAATGGGTAAAATTCTTAAATCATTAAGTTGACATTGTTCATCAATCATTTCTGCTAAAGGCAAATCAAATTTCAGTTTTCCCAGTTGGTATTTAATTTGCATTTCCCAAATACTCGCCATACTCAAATATGGAATATTATCAACATGTTGGTAATTTTGTAAGGCGAGCTTAGATACTTTATGTGGAGCATTTCGCAACCACAAAAAAGCATGTGTATCAAATAATAATTTTTTATTTTTCATCTGCCTCACCCAGCCAAAAATCATCAGGTAATGGAGCATCAAAATCATCACTAATATGTATTTTTCCAACGTACTCACCAACAGTACGCTTTTTAGGAGGTTCATTACTGCTGTTATGTGCAACCAAGTTTTTCAAATGGTATGAATCATGTGTTTGATTCGCCAATTTAATTATGACTTGCCCCTCTTGCACAGTAACAAAAACTTCATCACCAACAGAAATATGAGCTTGACTCATAATTTCAGGAGTAAAAAAAATTCCTTGATTATTACCCAATTTTTCAATGACAGCTAACATAATTATGTTCCTTCAAAAATTCATGAAAAAAAAACCCAGTTCTTCAATAATGAAAAACTGGGTTTTTCTATTCTCTTACAAAAATGAGCAATTCACTTAATTTACAACAAAGGTACCATCAATAATGCAACAATATTAATGATTTTAATCAATGGGTTAATCGCAGGACCCGCTGTATCTTTATACGGATCGCCAACGGTATCCCCAGTTACTGCTGCTTTATGGGCTTCAGAACCTTTACCACCATGATTACCATCTTCAACATACTTCTTAGCATTATCCCAAGCACCACCACCAACTGTCATAGAAATAGCGAGGAACAAGCCAGTAATGATAGTACCCAACAATAAACCACCCAAAGCTTGAGCACCTAAGAAATAACCGACCAAGATTGGGATTATCACAGGCAATAAAGAAGGCACAATCATTTCTTTAATCGCTGATTTGGTCAGCATATCCACCGCTTTAGAATAATCAGGCTTAGCCGTTTTTTCCATAATACCGGGGATTTCCTTAAATTGGCGACGCACTTCAATCACCACACTACCTGCTGCACGACCAACCGCCTTCATCGCCATCGCACCAAATAAGTAAGGAATCATACCGCCAATAAAGAGACCAATAATTACCATTGGCTCTGATAAATCAAAGGTCAACGCTTTACCACTGTGATGTGCTACTTCATGCCGGAAATCAGCAAATAATACCAAAGCAGCTAAGCCAGCTGAGCCAATCGCATAACCTTTGGTAACTGCCTTAGTTGTATTACCCACAGCATCCAAAGGATCAGTAATAGCGCGAATTTTATCATCTAATTCAGCCATTTCAGCAATACCGCCCGCATTATCAGTTACTGGGCCATAAGCGTCTAAAGCAACAATAATACCTGTCATAGACAGCATACTGGTAGCGGCAATCGCAATACCAAACAAGCCAGCCAGTTCATAAGCTCCCCAAATACTAAGACAAATGGCTAATACAGGTATAGCTGTGGATTCCATCGAAACAGCTAAACCTTCAATGACATTGGTACCATGTCCAGTGGTAGAAGCCTTAGCAATCCCCTTTACGGGACCATATTCAGTAGCTGTATAATATTCAGTAACCAAAACTAATACTGCTGTCAATGCCAAACCAATCAAAGCAGCATAGTAAATATTCATCACTGAATATAGACCATTATCAGCCATCAACCATGAAGTCACGGGATAAAAAGCGATAGCTGCAATCACAGCAGAGACAATTAAGCCCCTATATAAGGCATTCATAATTTTGCCGCCATCACTGACTTTGACAAAGAATGTACCAACGATAGAAGCAATAATAGACACAGCACCTAAAACTAAGGGGAATAAAATAGCATTATTAGCGATTTCAGGATTACTCGCAAATACAATACCACCGAGTATCATCGTAGCAATAATGGTCACAGCATAAGTTTCAAACAAATCAGCGGCCATACCAGCACAGTCACCGACGTTATCACCAACATTATCAGCAATCACAGCAGGATTACGGGGATCATCTTCAGGAATACCAACTTCAACTTTACCCACTAAATCTGCGCCTACATCTGCGCCTTTTGTGAAAATACCACCGCCCAAACGAGCAAAGATAGAAATCAAAGAACCACCAAAACCAAGACCCACTAGTGGAGCTAGGTTAACCATGGTTTCACCTTCAGCCAAGTTTCCTTGTAGCACCGCATAATAACCAGCAACACCAAGCAGAGCTAAACCAACCACCAATAAACCAGTGATAGCACCACTGCGAAAAGCTACAGCAAACGCTTCACTCAAACCTTCATGAGCAGCTTGTGCGGTACGAATATTGGCACGTACTGAAATATGCATACCAATAAAACCCGCAGCTGCGGAACTTAAGGCACCAATGGCAAATCCAATCACCGTTTCTGAGCCAAGGGCATATCCAATCACAACACCGATGATTATACCTACTATACTAATAGTAAAATATTGCCTCAATAAATACGCTTTCGCCCCTTCTTGAATAGCCAATGCAATTTCTTGCATACGCTCATTACCAGTTGCTTTACCTAAAATCCATTTTATGGATATAGCTCCATACAATAAAGCTGCTACTGAACAACCCAGCGCAATCCATATTCCCATTGGGATATCTGACATAGTTCTTTGATTCTCCTAAAATATTAGTTCATATATAAAGAAATAATAAAAAAATTTATTAGCACTTGTAAAAACAAGTAGAGGTATTTTAGCAAATTTATGCCACCCGATACCATCATATTCTG
>JAUXCJ010000060.1 GCA_030618965.1 Thiomargarita sp. | reverse complement strand
TCACCTCATTGGGTGTGTATAGCATTTTATCTGTCATATATAATTTGACCTCAAAGTGGAGTACTTTGTTATAAATTATTTATTCTAACAATAATTGTTATTGCCATTTTTAGGTTGAAACCTTATCTAAAGACTCAAGTACTTCCATCAAAGAAAGCCCCTCTGAATCAATCTTTTTCAGCTCTGACAAATAGCTTTTATCACCCGCATTGACCATTTGTTCAATCTTACCATTGCTAGAAAGTATGATACTGATCGACTGACGCATCTTATCAATAGTACTTTGTCCAGTTTTACTTGAACTAATCTCTTTTGATGTTGCAGGCTCATGTTGTTTTTGGACAAAGCGCAAATAAAGTCGGATTTTTTCTGTTAATCGTGCAGGATCAATGGGTTTAGTAAGGTAATCCGTTGCTCCAACGTCAAATCCTTTTTTCTTGAACTCATCCGACTTATAGGCAGCCGTCAGAAAAATAATGGGAATATTTTGTGTTTAAATTCGTGATTTGATCATTTCAGCTGTTTCAAAACCATCCATCTGGGGCATTTGTATGTCAAGAAAAATTAAATCAGCAATTTCTTTTAAAAGCATACTCAAAGCACTGATGCCAGAATCAGCTTCAATCACCTCAGCTTGCTTAAAATTTTTTTCGATAAGGGCACGCAAACTGAATAGATTATTTTTATTGTCATCGACAATCAATATTTTAATCGAATTGGGAGAGTGTGACATTTGAAAGCTCCATTTCTTGGATTAGCTAAATATTTTTGCAAAACTCCTGAAAAAAATCAAGTGTATTGCATTTATTTTCTTAGCACCTATCAGTTTCTAAAAATCTAGTACAACGGATTTGCGGAAAAAACGGATTAAATCTAATAAATTTCTGCTTTTAAATCCGTTTTTTCCGTCAATCCGTTGTACTTATCTAGAAACTGATAGGTGTGGTGTAAGCATTTATTTTATTCAGCGATGCAAATAGCGTAAATAAGTACACAAAAGTTTCTGAACATTTTTAAGCTAAAGAAATCCGATTTTTCCAAAAAATCGGATTTTTCTACTCCTACAATTATTCCAACAAAGACTCATAAACAGACACATATTGTTTAGCACTGGTATGCCAACTAAAATCACGCTTCATGCCATTGATTTGCAACTGTCGCCAAGTTTTTTTCTCACGGAAGCTTTGCAAAGCGCGTTGCACACAAGACAATAGTTCTGCTGAATTCTTGGTTTCAAATACAAAACCTGTTGCTATTTTATTCTTTATATTCTTTGGCGTTGCATCTATGACAGTATCCGCCAGCCCACCTGTACGTCGTACAATCGGTATTGTTCCATAACGCATACTATACATTTGATTTAAACCACAAGGTTCAAATTTGGAAGGCATCAAAAATATATTAGCTCCCGCTTCAATTTGATGTGATAATTCTTCATTGTAGCCAATAGTGACGCTGATTTTAGTTGGGTAAAGCGCAGCTAATTCCTGTAAGCGGTTTTCAAAGTCTTCATCTCCGCTACCCAATATCGCCATTTGTGCCCCAGTCTTGATAATGTCTGGAATGATTGGCAATACTAAATCGATCCCTTTTTGTTCGGTGAGACGGGTAACCATGCCAATCAGTGGAGCTTGTTTTAACTGCGGCAGCTTAAGCTTCCTACGCAATGCTTGCGTGTTGCGGGATTTGGCTGGCAAATTTTTGCTGCTGTAAGCATGGCTTAAATAAGCATCATTGTTGGGATCCCAAGCACTTGTATCAATGCCATTCACTATGCCGGTTAATTGCTGGTTTCGTTGAGTCAATAATCCTTCTAAACCGCAGCCATATTCAGCAATTTGAATATCTTCCGCATAAGTTGGGCTGACAGTGGTAATCCAATCGGCATAAAAAAGGCCAGCTTTGAGAAAGGAGACTTTTCCATAATATTCCAACCCAAATATACTGAAACTTTCAGGTGGTATACCAAATAAGTTAATGACTTCTTTTCCAAAAAGACCTTGATAGGCCATATTATGGATACTCATGACCGTTTTTGCGCGTGGTTTCGCATTAAATTTTAGGAAGGCTGGTACTAAACCAGTTTGCCAATCATTACAATGGATAATTTGTGGCTTAAATAATAAGTTATGATCTCCAAATAAGGCCGCCACTTTAGACAATATCCCAAAACGTAAGGCATTATCCGGCCATTCTATTCCTGAACTGTCCTGATAAGGTCCCCCATCACGCTCATATAACTCAGGGCATTCAACGACATAAACCGGAGTAATACCATCGGGCATTGTGCCTACTAATAAGCGAATAGGTTCTTGTAACGGATATAAGTTAATATTTTCGTGTACTTCAACTAATGAAAGTTGTTCAAGCACTGCCGGATAGCCGGGTAATAATAAACGGGCATCAAGCCCCAATTGTCGCAAAGCATTAGGCAAGGCATAACTGACATCACCTAAACCGCCGGTTTTAACCAGCGGATAAGCTTCTGAAGTCACGAAGAGTACACGTAGCTTTGAACCGTTCATTGTCTGTCTGATATCCTTATTGTTTTACTCCCTCCCCCTAGCCCCCTCCCGCTGGGAGTGGGAACCTCCACCCCAGCGGGGGGGATTGAGGGGGGGGAGAAAAGGTGGGTGACGCTATTAACATCAATTGAAGGTCAAACTTTTAATTCTTTCGATGATGAGAAGGTAAACCAGTCCCTGCCGGTATTAAACGTCCTATAATGACATTTTCCTTAATTCCGCGTAATTCATCACTTTTACCCTTAATGGCGCTGGCAAGCAGTACCCGCGTAGTATCCATAAAGGAGGCAGCGGATATGAATGATTCGGTAGCTAATGATGCTTTGGTAATGCCCAACAATTTTGGTTCCCATGTGGCGATTTCTCCAGAACTCGTTTTGGCAATTTTTTGGTTTTCTTCTAATAAATGATTATACATCACTATATCGCCAACTAAGAAGCTGGTATCGCCCGGCGAGACAATGCTAACAGTACGTAACATTTGTCCTATAATCACTTCAAAATGCTTGTCATTAATAGTGACATTATGGTTAATATAAATTTCTTGAAGTTCATTGATAAGCGATTTTACTAATTCATTGATGCCTTTCAAACGCAGAATATCATGAAGATTTGGGGTGCCCTCTACAATGATTTCCCCTGGTTCGACCTCTTGACCAGTATAAACGTTTATAGATCGTTGTTTTGAAATAGAAATTTTTTCTACTTTGCCTTCCTTATCACTGATACGGACTCGACGTTTTGTTTTGGTTTCTTTAGCAAAATTGACTGTGCCGGAACTAAGGGCTAAGATAGCCTGTTCTTTGGGGGGGCGTACTTCAAATAATTCGATAACGTGAAGTAAACTATTAGTCAGGTTCTCAGGTAAATCTTGCGGTATTGTCGCTATAATATCTCCAACCTTTACTTTTTTACCTTCTTTAACGTTAATAATGGTATAAGGAGGTAAAGCATAAGTCACAGCCTGTTTTGAGTCGCTCAATTTGATAGCTTTATTATTTTTATCAACCAATTTCAGTCGAGGACGCATTTGTTTAGCATGAATTGGCCACTGTTTATAGTCCTTAATGATTCGTTTTATCTTTTCACCAGCAGGATTCAGTGTGATTTCGTCAGGTATATCCACAAAACGAATATATCCGGCAAATTCTGCTATAACAGGAAAAGTGTGAGCTTCCCAAGAAGCTATTTGTTGTCCAGCTTGTACCTGTTCACCGTCATTGACAGAGAGTCTCGCACCATAAGGCACTTTGTAACGTTCTCGTTCTCTTCCTGAATCATCAATAAGACTCAGTTCACCTGAATGGGAAATAACGAGAAATTGTGGGGGGCGAGGTTTTGTTATTGCTTTCCCTGATTTGATCCGAATCAACTTAATATGATGATATTTGATCGTTCCTTTGGAATTAATCTCAATAGAATTAGCGGTTGCGGCTTTTGGGGGAATACTGTTGCTACGATGTGTACGCAAGGTCAATTGCGTGCCAGACTGACCAATAGATTGAGCGGCGATTATGCCTATCGCATCACCAATATTAATGAGCTGCCCATCTGCTAAATCTCGTCCATAGCACATTGCACAAATACCTTGCTGAGATTCGCAAGTAATAGCAGAACGCACTTTGACATTATCTATCCCCAATTTCTCAAGCGGTTTTACTTTTTCTTCATCAAGTAACGTACCTGCCTTGATAAGCAGTTTTTTCCGTTTAGGTAGAAATATATCTTTAGCAAGTACTCGTCCAAGTATCCGCTCACTTAATGATGCCTGGATTTTATCCTCTTTAATTAAGGCGGTTAATGTTAAACCTTCAATAGTGCCACAATCTACTTCAGTAATAATCACATCCTGAGCCACGTCAACCAAACGGCGTGTTAAATAGCCGGCATTAGCTATCTTCAAACTGCTCTCAGCCAAGCCTTTACGTGCGTTGTGAGTTGAGGGAAAATACTGCGGTATTTCTAAGCCTTCACGGAAATTGGCCGTGATAGCGGTTTCCCCCCCATTTTGTTGACTCATCAAACCAGTCATGCCTGAAAGTTGGGCAATTTCTACGAGACTTCGCACGCCAGAATCTATCATCATATATAAAGTATTATGCTGATTTGATAAGTCCATCAATAGCGTTTTCTCGATTTTATCCTGAGTGTTTTTCCAAATATCAATGACTTGTTTTTCACATTGAAGATGGCTGATTAAACCGTTCTTCTGTTGTTCATGAAGCGCATTGACAGAAATCATTGCATCATTAATGATACTTGGCTTTTCTGCTGGTATTACCATATCTTTAATAGATATACTGATGCCCGCTTTAGTGGCAAATTGCAAACCTATAGACATTAACTTCTCAGCAAAAATTATGCTTTCTTTTAAACCCAAATGGCGATAAGAAATATCAACTAATTCCAGAATATTTTGCTTCTTTAAACAACAATTTATCAACTCAAATGCTAAGTATTTTGGTAAACTTTGTGAAAGTATTGCCCGCCCTACGGTTGTTTTTACACGTTTATCTTGAATACGTACTTCAATCGAAGCTTGTAAATCAACCACGCCATTTTCATAAGCGCGTTGCACTTCATTAATATCAACAAAAACCATCCCCTCACCAGACAGCCCAGCCCTTTCAGAAGTCATCCAATATAAACCTAAGACCATTTCTTGCGAAGGCGCAATTAAAGGTTTTCCATTGGCAGGGGAAAGAATATTATGCTCAGAGCTCATCAAAACACGGGCTTCAAGCTGGGCTTCAATAGATAAGGGAATATGCACAGTCATCTGATCGCCGTCAAAACTGGCATTAAAAGCTTGAGAGGCTAAGGGGTGTAATTGAATCGCCTTGCCTTCAACTAAAACTGGTTCAAAAGCTTGAAGACCTAAACGATATAAAGTAGGAGTCCGATTGAGTAGCACCGGGTGGTTCCGAACAACATCTTCAAGTATTGGCCAAATCTCAGGGACTCTTTCTTCAACTAGTTTTTTAGCGGCATAAATGGAAATCGCCAAACCGCTTTTTTCTAACTGATTCAATAAAAATGGCTTAAAAAGTTCCAAAGCCATTTCCTTGGGTAAACCACACTGATGTAATGCTAAAGAAGGGTTAACGATAATGACTGAACGTCCAGAATAATCTACCCGTTTACCCAGTAGATTTTGGCGAAATCTCCCCTGTTTTCCCTTTATCAGATCGGATAAGGACTGAAGCGGTAACTTATTCGTGCCGGTGAAAATCTTATGCCGCCGACCATTATCAAGCAAGGCATCGACTGATTCTTGTAACATACGTAACTCATTACGGATGATAACATCAGGTGCTTTCAAGTCCAGTAAGCGTTGAGTACGGTTATTACGATTAATCACCCGACGATATAACTCATTCAAATCAGAAGAGATAAAACGTCCGCTGCCTTCAAACTGTACTAAAGGACGTAAATCCGGCGGCAAAACGGGCAATACTTTTAATACCATCCATTCAGGTTTATTGCCGGAACGTAAAAAGCTTTGTATTAAACTTAAGCGTTTTCGGAATTTTTTCTTTAGAGTTTCAGATTGACTACTCTGAATTTTTTGGGGTATTTTTTTTTCTTCATTAGCTAAATCAAGGGTATGTAAGAATTCATATATGGCATTTCCCCCCATCTTAGCATCAAATTCGTTTCCATACTCCTCAATAGCTTCCAGATAAGCCGATTCAGATAACAATTGTCCTCGTTTTAAAGAAGTGGAGTATGGGTCAATAACTACATAGGCTTCAAAATAGAGAATACGTTCTAAGTCTCGCAGTGACATATCTAATAATAGTCCGATGCGAGATGGTAATGATTTAAGATACCATATATGAGCAACGGGAGCTGCCAGTTCAATATGCCCCATACGTTCCCGACGTACTGAAGCTCTTGTGACTTCTACACCACACTTTTCACAAACTACTCCCTGATGTTTAAAGAGTTTATACTTACCACACAAACATTCGTAATCTTTGACTGTGCCAAAAGTCCTTGCACAAAACAGCCCATCATGTTCCGGTTTAAATGTACGATAATTGATCGTTTCTGATGTTTTTATTTCACCATAGGACCAGGAACGAATTTTCTCTGGAGAAGCTAAGCCTATGCAAATTTTATCAAAATCTGTTACATGACTAAGTCGGAGGCCAAGCGG
>JAUXCJ010000377.1 GCA_030618965.1 Thiomargarita sp. | reverse complement strand
GTTTGACCGATAGAGACAAAATAGTCCAAGGCGGCTGTGGTTGACTTAATAATGTCACGCCGTCCATCATAGGAATAATTTTGTCGCAATCCATAATCTCTTCCCGTCGCTGGCATAAATTGCCAAAGTCCAGCAGCACGCTTAGGTGAAACAGCGAGCGGCTTAAAGGCACTTTCAATCGCTGGCAATAAAGCAATTTCCAAAGGCATCCCTCGTTTTTCAACTTCTTTCACAATGTGATAAAGATAAGGTGCCGCATTGCTAGAAACCCGAGTAAAATAGGACTGATGTCTAAGCATTCTATTCTGAAATCTTTGTATCCGACTATTATTAATAGCAGAGAGCTTATAACCTTTAGGGATTCTATTCCATAAGTCCTTCTTTTTCACGGGGGAAACTTTTGCCTGATTTCCATTGCCCGCATAAGCCGTCATTGGGTTGTTAGTTTTTCCCAAATTGGCTTTAGTGCCTACAGTGCCACAACCACTGAGTATGCTGATACTTAATAAAATTAAAAAATATGTTTTCATCATGAACATATATGTTATTGAAACTCAGATTAAAAATCAACTCAATGATTATTATAATTCCCATAAATAAAAAAATGATTATTGAATATTATGATCACCCGTGTGGGCTAAAGCTTGCCCCATTAAGACTTGATTTCGCGCCTTTAATTCACTTACCCATTGGAGATGATTAGCATCCAGCAGTACAATCACAGTTGATCCCATATTAAAGCGTCCCATTTCGATGCCACGTTCTAAAATAGGCCCATTTTCATAGTGAAAATGTTCAATTTGAGACAATTTGCTTGGTGTTACCGTACCCGCCCACACAGTTTCCATACTACCAACAAATAGTGCTCCTACTAAAATCAATGCCATCTGCCCTAATTCAGTCTCAAAAAAGCAAATCACCCGCTCATTACGAGCAAACAGATTAGGCACCACACGGGCTGTGCGTTGATTGACACTGAATAAACGCCCTGGCACATAAACCATATCTGTCAATTGCCCCGTCATTGGCATATGGATACGATGATAATCTTTAGGTGACAAATACAAAGTAGAAAATAAAGCATCTTTAAATAACTCCACCTTGTGCCCAGCCAACAAATCATTCAGTTGGAAATCACGCCCTTTCGCCTGTAACAAGCTGCCATTTTGAATCTGACCGATCTGGCTGATTTCACCATCCACAGGACTTACAATTTCCGCATTATTTGCCAACGGACGCGCAAACTCATTCAACGCACGAGTGAAAAATTGATTAAAACTAGCATAATGAGACACATCAGATGATTGGGCAATACTCATATCTACACCATAATATTTAATAAAACGTCTAATCACCCAATGGCTAAGCCAGCCCATTTTTAAACGGGTTAATTTCAATATCATCCGCGATAATAGATGTTGTGGAATCAGATATTGTGGTAAAGTTAAAAATTGATCACCTAAACTATTTTTCATTGAAAATCCTTAAATTGTTTATCTAAAATATGGGACACTATCTAAAAGGTAGTATAGAAATACTGGGCATTATCCTTTCTTTAACCATTGCCTATTATGAACTCAAAGAAGTCATCCCCAATGATCCAATTATCGTTTTAGAAGTTGAACACTTGAAAACGCCACACGATAGCCCCGCCTATTTACTCACAGGTGTAGTTTCGGATCAAGGTTATGCACTTGAATCAGTGAGATTGATTCCCTATTCTAAAATCCCCGTCAAACTTGCAACATTTCATTATGACAACTATACAAAACATATTGATTTAATTGAAATTAAAAGTGCCACGCCTTACAGCTATTTGGTTTCAAAAGCACACTTGCAAGCCGCATTTGGAGAAGATGATAGTTTTTCCTTTGACTTTTTAGATAACAATCGCTTTAATTTCTACTTTCAATTTCAAGGCGTAGAACCAGAAAAAACCCAATTTGAATGTCGAGTGCATACCGTTGAAAATCACAAGGTGCCTTGTGAAGTCAGAGAAAAAGGCTATTTGTCATTAATGCGTGGCATTCCTTGGTACTTCTTAGCTGCTGGTTTTGGGATTTTACTGATTATCATCATTGAAGTTTTCGACCTGTTCCTGAAACAAAAACGCAAACCTAAAAAAACTCGTCGTAGGAAAAATCGTCTGACACCTGATCAAGATTGAGAATCATCTTATGAATAATATTCAATATACGCTTATCGTTTTGGTATTATTAATGGGGCTTCACAATTGGTTGATCAGTTCTATTGATGAAATTGATCAACAATTAACAACAGCCCATAAAAGCTTAATGCCGGTTTCATTCGCTTTATTTATCGGCACAGTGCTATTAATGCTATTGCTTGCTCCCTCTTTAGGAGTACTTTTCAATAGCTATGGATTATTAGCCATTAGTTTTAGCTTAGTCTCCAGTTTCCTGATAATTAGTTTTTTTTTATCCTCGCTACTGAGAGAAATTAGATACCACACACTATGGTTTAAATTTTTCATAAATCCCAATTTGTTATTGACCATTTTTTTTATCATAGCCACTGAATTATTAGTGCTATATTGGTTAAAAGAGGTCGATATTTACATTCAACAGACATTTTTAGGCTTTGTGAGTGGCTACACAGTGCTGATTATTTTATCTGGAATTTTTTTAGGTTTTCAAAAACGTGATGATTGGCGTTTAAACACCATAGTGATTATTGATCCGATTATTGTGGTATTTTTCGCGGTCTTTTTATTACAAATAGTATTGAGTGTTTTTTATAAATTTATATAAGTAGTAGGGTGGGCAGCAGGGTCATATCACAAATCACAAAATCCGGTTGATTGAATACGCCCACCATATTTTTAAAACCGCCGAAATTGACCCCGTTTTTACCACCGACACTGGCATCTACTTGCGCCAACAAGGTCGAAGCCAC
>JAUXCJ010000190.1 GCA_030618965.1 Thiomargarita sp. | reverse complement strand
CACGCTTAGTGCGCCGCTATGAAAGGGCATTTCCTGTCGCCTATCGGGAAGATTTTTCCGCGCATTATGCAGTTTATGACATTGAGAATATAGAAAAAGTTATAGAAACCGGTTTTTTAGGCATGAATTTGTATCGCCCTGTTGAAGCCCTTGATAATTCACTGCGTTTTAAATTATTTCATCTTGAAAAGCATATTCCCCTGTCAGAAATTTTACCCATGCTGGAAAACATGGGGGTTAAAGTAATCAGTGAACGTGCTTATGAAGTACGAACGCAAGCTAAACCTAGCGTCTGGATTCAAGATTTTGGCTTGTTGCACAATGAAGAGTCTTTGGACATCAGCGAAATTAAAGATGTTTTTCAAGATGTCTTTATTCGCGTGTGGCGGGGCGAGATTGAAAATGATGGTTTTAATCGTCTGGCTTTACGGGCTGAACTGACTTGGCGTGAAATTCTGGTTTTTCGAGCTTATTGGAAATATTTGCGACAAACAAACGCTCGTTTTAGTCAAGAATATGTCGAGCAAGCCTTGTTTAATAATTCGGATATTGCCGAAAGTTTATTAGACCTTTTTTATGCGCGTTGTAATCCTGCACAAGACCGAATGCTGAATAATATTGAGGTATTAGTTGAACAGATTAATCGTTCCTTTGATGCGGTAACCAGTCTGGATGAAGACCGTATTTTGCGCCGATTCTTAGGCGTGATTTCAGCCACTTTGCGGACAAATTATTTTCAAGAATCGGGCAATAAAACCTATCTTTCCTTTAAATTTGATCCCAGCAAAGTTCCGGATTTGCCTGAACCGCGTCCCAAGTTTGAAATTTTTGTCTACTCGCCCCGTGTTGAAGGGGTGCATTTACGCGGCGGCGAAGTGGCACGCGGCGGCTTACGTTGGTCAGATCGTTTGCAAGATTTCCGCACCGAAATCCTTGGATTGGTTAAGGCGCAAATGGTTAAAAATGCGGTTATTGTACCAGTCGGTTCAAAAGGCGGTTTTGTCGTCAAATGTTTGCCGACGGAAGGCGGGCGTGACGCGCTGCAAGCGGAAGGTATAGCTTGTTATAAAACCTTTATTCGCGGCTTATTGGATTTAACCGATAATATCGTTGATGGCAAAATCGTGCCGCCGCTTGACGTGGTGAGACATGATGAAGATGATCCTTATTTAGTCGTCGCAGCCGACAAAGGCACGGCGAGTTTTTCTGACATTGCTAACAGTGTCGCCAAGGAATATAACTTTTGGTTGGATGATGCTTTTGCCTCGGGCGGTTCTGCTGGTTATGATCATAAGAGTATGGCAATCACTGCGCGGGGTGCGTGGGAATCGGTTAAACGACATTTTGCTGGGTTTGGGGTGGACATTCAAACGCAGGATTTTACAGTCGTTGGTATAGGCGATATGTCAGGCGATGTCTTTGGTAATGGAATGCTTTTATCTCAGCAAATTAAACTTGTCGCGGTTTTTAATCATTTACATATTTTTTTAGACCCAAATCCTAACCCAGAACAAAGCTTTCAAGAACGACAACGCTTATTGGTATTACCCAGTTCTAGCTGGGCAGATTATAACCCAGTTCTCATTTCTAAAGGTGGGGGGGTATTTTCACGCCGAAGTAAGTCGATCATTTTATCGCCTGAAGTGCAAACTTTGTTGAATATACAAGCGAAAAGCTTAACACCTAATGAATTAATTCAAGCAATATTATGTGCACCAGTTGATTTACTCTGGAATGGTGGAATTGGTACTTATGTCAAAGCCGAAACCGAGCATCATGCTCAGGTTGGAGATAAAACCAATGATGGCTTGCGTGTCAATGGCCAAGATTTACGCTGTAAAGTGGTTGCTGAAGGGGGAAATTTGGGTTTTACCCAATTAGGGCGAATTGAATATGCACTAAATGGAGGGCGTATTAACACCGATGCCCTTGATAATTCAGGCGGCGTTGATTGTTCTGATCATGAGGTAAATATCAAAATCTTGCTTAATGCCATTGTTGCTAACGGTGAGATGACGCAAAAACAACGGAATTTGATGTTGGTTGAAATGACGGATACGGTGAGTGAATTAGTCTTGAAAAATAATGAATTACAATCACAAGCCATCAATATTACTTTGTCTATTTCCTCGCAACTGCTTGATTTACATGCTCGCTTTCTTCGGTACTTAGAAAAACAAGGAAACACGATCCGTGAACTGGAATTTTTACCGAATAATAAAATGCTGGCGGAACGACGAGCGGCACAACAAGGCTTAACTTCTCCTGAGCTCTGTGTATTGTTGGCTTATAGCAAAATTGTTTTATATAAAAGTTTGCTGGAATCTTCTTTACCAGAAGAGCCTTATTTCCGAAAGATTTTGAGCAATTATTTCCCTTCACCTTTACCAAAGCGTTTTGGTGAAGAAATCGCCAAACACCGTTTACACCGAGAAATCATTGCCACCCAGTTGACTAATCTGATTGTGAATCGTGGCGGCATTGCTTTTGTCTATATGCTAGAAGAAGAAATTGGAGAAACTGCGCCAGACATTGTGCGAGCCTTCCTGGTAGCTTGTGAACTGTTTGATTTACAAAGTTTCTTTGATGATATTGAAGCCTTGGATAATCAAATCACAGCCAGCGTGCAATTGAGTATGATGAGACAAATCCGTCAACATATTGAACGTGCTTCTCGCTGGCTACTACGTCATCATCATATGCCTTTAGATATTCCGAAAACAATAGAAGCTTTGCATTCAGGTGTGCTTGCACTCGCTGACAACCTGTTCAACCTGATTGGCAAGACAGAGCGTGAGCATTTGGAACAAGCAGCACAAGCACTCATTGATGCCGGCGTACCATCAACACTTGCAACCCGTCTCGCTCGTTTAGAAACCTGGCTAAGTGCTTTAGATATTGTTGAAATCGCCAATGCGACAGAGGTGAAACTAGACACTGTTACAACAGTGCATTTTATGCTAGGAAGACGGCTAAAATTGTACTGGCTGCGCCAAAAAATCGGCGAATTACCGAGAGATAATCGCTGGACAGCCCTTTCCCGCTCAGCACTGCGTGATGAACTGTACCGCACTCACCGAGAACTGACAACTGTTGTGTTGCAAAGCGAACCAAACCTGTGGATGGAAACTAATGCAACTCGCTTAAAACGCTGTCAGGAAGTTTTAGCCGAAATTTATACAGTTGAAAAACCCTATTTAGCGATGCTGTCAGTGGGATTGAGGGAAATACGGAATTTGTTGTAGGGGCGATTAATGCAAGGTAACCTTGCACTTTTCATCGTCGGAGTGGCTCGTTCACCTCAATAAGGTATGTTAAAATAACCGCTTTAATTCACTGGTAAACTAAGATGCAATATCCCTTAACTGAAAAAATCGGCGATCCGGATTTATTCGTTGGACGGGAAAAAGAATTTTTCCGTTTTAACAAATGGCTCTCCAATATTCCCAAAAGATTATCTAAATCCAGAGTTATTATGGCGCGTCGTAAAACTGGAAAAACTGTTTTTGTACAGCGTATTTTTAACCAAGTTTGGAGCGCAAACGGGATGGTAATCCCTTTTTACTTTGAATTTGGAGAACATAAAATTTGGTATCCCAATTTAGCTATTGATTACTACTCAACTTTTGCCTCACAGTATATTTCCTTTTTGGAACGAAATGAAAAATTGGTGAGTAAATTACTCACCTTGGAACAAATCAAACAATATGGACTAAATAAATCTATTGAAGAGTTTGTAGATGATGTGGATTTTTTCATTCAAAATAAAGATGTGAATGGCTCTCACGATTTAATGTGGAAAAGAGCTTGCACAGCACCACATCGTTTTGCCGAGCAATATGAACGACGTGCTTTAGTTATTTTAGATGAATTTCAATACATTACAAACTTTGTGTATCGGGATGAAAAATGCGAGGGAGAACCTGACGAAACTATGGCTGGTAGTTTTCATTCTCTATCAGAATCAAAAATTGCGCCAATGCTCATAACTGGCTCCTATGCTGGTTGGTTACTTCAGATTATTCACGAATATTTAGAAGCTGGGCGCGTTAAAGAAATTCCAATGTCTCCTTATCTTACTTCTGACGAAGGCATGGAAGCGGTTTATAAATATGCTAATTTTTATCAAGAGCCAATTACTAATGAAACAGCAGTGCTGATTAATGAACTGTGCATGGCTGATGCTTTTTTTATTGCCAGCGTGATTGAAAGTGAGTTTGAAGAAAAAGATTTGAGTACCGAGGAAGGCGTTATTCAAACAGTCAACTATGAAATTTCTCATCCAAATGCTGAAATGTCATTGACTTGGGGAGAGTATTTGGAAAAAACCTTGGAACAAGTCAATGATCTCCACGCGAAAAGTATGCTGTTGCTGCTGAACAAAGAAAGTGATCGTTATTGGACTCCACAACAGATTAAAAATACTCTGAATATTGATTTAGAACCAAATGCAATTAAAAGAAAATTACAAGCACTTGTCGCCTCTGACGTGATTGAGCGAGGTATTTCTGATAGTCAATTTCGGGGATT
>JAUXCJ010000123.1 GCA_030618965.1 Thiomargarita sp. | reverse complement strand
GCTTGCTCGCGCATCTTAATAAGTATGGCATGATTTAACTCGCAATGTTCAATCGTCGCCTTGGCCGCTTTGGCTTTTTTATAAAGCGTATAATTAGGGCGTATTTCACCTGCTAGCGTATATTGAAAATATTGCTCACAGTTTGGTTCCAAAGGAGAAACCATGAGATTTTCATCAAACCAATTTCCCTTGCTAGCACCACAATGTTCTTGTGGATCGGTGCGTTTTCCTTCTTTCCAGCCCGGGCAAGAGCAGAGAAAATTGTCATAAACTAAAGTTAAATCTGGATAAGTTTCTCGGGGCCGAAAATGTTCTATGTGACTGGTACTTTTATCAAGACGTTGTTCACAATAGCAGCAAATATAGCCTTGTTCATTGAGTAGTGCCTTGTGTACTGTGGGTTTTTCTGGTTTTTGAAAATTATCCCAATCCGGTTGCCAATCCTCATTCGCTAACGCTTTCCATTTAGTCAATTCCTCTGGTTCGGACCCTTTTTGAATGTGTTTCATCGCCCAAGAACCTCTTTGCGGTGGATCAGTACTTCAGCTTTGGCAAATTTGGGTTCGTTAGCGCCCATTTGTTGTTCTAATTGTCGCAATAACTCACGCGCCGCCTTGAGTTTATTCTCATCAATCAGACGGAAGAGTTGCATGATTTTTGCTTTAATCTTGGCAGGACGTTCTGAGGTTTCCATCAGGCATTCCAGAATAAAATTAGTATCTTTACCATAAGCTTCTGTCACCAGATTGGCAACAATACCTTCGTCAGTAACACGCAAAAAATAAACTTTCTGCGGTTGAACTTCACTAATGACTTGTGGTGAATGGGTAGAGACAATAAATTGACAACCAGGAAAAGTCTCTTCTAACTTAGGAATAACCGCTCGTTGCCATTGCGGATGAAGGTGTAAATCTATTTCATCAATCAAAACAATAGCAGCACCTTCGAGTGGATTTGCCAAAGCCGGATTAGCAATCGCTAAACGCCTAACCAAATCACCCGTTAACGCCAATAAACATTTTTCTCCGTCAGATAATTGATTGATAATTAACTCATGATCTATTTTAGTTAAAGTCATACGCAAGGGTAAACGGCGCACTCGTAAATCCGTGTAGCCGGGCATCAGTGATTGAATCGCTTGTCTCACGGCCTCAAGTTGTCGGTCACGATATTTGGGATCTCTATCAAGTCGGGTTTCATTTTCAATATCTTCTCGATTACGGAACCATTCAAAAAACGATTGGAAATCAATCGTTTTCCAAGAAATAGCCCGTTCTAAGGCGGTCAGTTGATGATAATCAGGGCGTTCTGTTATGTTCAAAGAAATATCTACATCAAATACTGCCCTATTAACTGGATAATAAACAACCAAAGGAATACCCGCTTTTGGATTTTCAGCCAAATTTGCTTGTAGCTTTTCGACAATCGACTCCATTTGACCCAGAGAAATATTTTGGCCATTTTTGCGGGTAATATTCGTCCAGGTTATTTCGCGCCCCTCCATTGAGACTATTATTTTATTTTGTGTCTCGTTCGCGCCATTGTAAATATCTGATTCTTTATCAAGTCGTTCCTCTGTACCACTGATTTTGTTCATCACCGAGGAAAGCAAAATAGCTAAACAGTCCAAGATAGTCGTTTTCCCTACGCCATTAATGCCCACAAAGACGGTAGTACGTGGCGAAAACGCTAACTCAAGTTGCTTGATTCCACGAAAAGCGTTTATTTGTAAAGAGTTTACTTTCATATTGCTATTCAATCAATTCATTTAACGAGTGGAGAAATAAAAAAGAAGTAATCGGAGTGCAAGGTTACCTTGCACGCGCCAACCACAAATAACAGCTTGGCACCAACAACAAACTAACCAATAACGAGAAACTCAATCCAAAAGCTATCGTAATCGCCAAAGGTTGTAACATAGCCGCTCCTTCTCCCCAGTTCAGTGCTAAGGGTAATAATCCGATAACTGTTGTCAGGGTTGTCATCAAAATCGGGCGTAAACGCAGGGCTGCGGCTTCAAGAATCGCTGTTTGTACTGATAAGCCTGGTTTTAATCTTTGTAGTTCTATTGTTTCGACTAACACTATGGCGTTATTCACCACCATGCCAGCTAACATAATTAGTCCTAACCAAACTGGCATCGACAAAGGCATTTTTAGCCATTCTATGCCTAGAGCTACGCCGATTATTACAAATGGTACGCTGAATAAAATGACCATTGGATTCCGTAGAGATTCATATTGCACTGCCATCACGACAAAGACTAAAAATATTGCTAAAGCTAATAAGATTTGGGTTAATGCCTTATTTTCCTGTAATGCCTTTGCTGCTCCGCTTTCATATAAAGTATAACCATCTGGTAACTGCCAGTTCGCTAAACGTGCATCCACGGCTGTCATGACTTCAGCTAAAGTAGTTCCGGCGCTGAGATCGCCACTTATTTCAATAATACGTTGTTGTTGATCGCGCCTAATTTCAGCAGGCACTGGTATCCATTGCATTTGTGCTAGTTCATCTAAGCGGAATGCTTTGCCTTCTTTATTGTAAAGTAATACCGCTTCTAAATCTTGCGGATTTTGTAGTTCATTCAGCGGTAAACGTAGGCGCACATCAATACTTTCATCGTTATCAATAAAATCTGTCACCACGCTCCCTGTCATTAAAATTTTTAAATCGCGCCCAATATATTCTGGCGTAAAACCTAAAGCATGAGCGCGTTGTCTATCGACAATCAAGGCTAATTCTTGGCGCACCTCTTCCGCAGAATGTTTCAAATTAATCAAACCTTCTACAGAATTCAAATTCTCTAATAATTCATTACCTAAAGCTATTAATTTGTCTAAATTTTCACCTTGTAAACGTAAACTGAACTCCTCATCGCTGCTACCTAATCGTATGCCTCTAATGCCTGAGCTTCGCATACGAACTTTCACGCCTATGAAACCCAACTTTTTCACTTCTTGATTCATTTTTTTGATCCAAAGGCGGGTTTTTGTCAGTGGTACTAATTGGACATTGAGGCTACTACGATGGCTGACTTCATATTGAGAGCGTCCAAAAATAAAACCGCCCATTTGAGTAAAAACTGATTCTACTTCTGCTTGTGCCTGTAACAGATTTTCTAATTTTATCACTATTTCATCCATTTCAGTTAAAGCAATTCCTGGTTCCGCAGTTACTCTGATATTGACACGCCCTTCATCTAAATCTGGTAAAAAAATCTGCTTCCCCGTGAAAAAACTGGGTATGCTAAACCATAATCCGATACAAAATAGGGCAATTACCAATAATGGCCATTTTAGTAAATGCTTGAGAAAAACCAAATAAATGATTTTTATAAGTGATTCAAGAGGTTGTAATAATCCCGATGGTTCGGTTTTTGGCTTCAGATTTCCGGTTAAGGCAGGTACAATAGTTAAAGCCACAACTAAAGAAGCCAGCATCGCTGCCGAAATGGTAAAAATCAGTTCCCGAAAAAGTAGCCCGACTAATCCAAGAATGAATAAAAACGGCAGTACGGCAGCTAAGTTCGTTGTAGTCGCAGCAACAATTGCGCTGGTGATTTCGCCCACGCCTTTGATTGCGCCATCAGTTGGCGAACTGCTGAACTGTTGATGACGGGTAATATTTTCTAGCATCACAATGGTATTATCAACCACCATACCTACGCCCAAGGCTAATCCACCCAAAGTCATAATATTTAAGCTTAAATCGCCAAATGTCATCAGAATCAGTGTGACTGTAATCGCTAATGGAATCGCAGTACCAATAATCAAGGTATGGCGGAAATTTCCCAAAAAAAGATAAACGACTAACATGGCTAATAGCGCACCGCTTAAAGCCGAAAATGCCGCATTTGTCAGCGCCTGTTTGACATAAATTGCTTGATTATCAACAACATCTAATTGTACATCAGCGGGTAAAATGCGTTGCTCTTTGAGCCAATCAAGTCGTTCTAGGACAGTGTCTACCACTTCAACGGTATTCGCTTGAGGCTGTTTTTGCAGAGATAACTTAATACTGGGCAAATCATTAAAACGCACTCGCAAGCGTTCATCTTGATGCGTATCAATTATTTCGGCAATATCGCCTAAAAAGAAAGCCTTTTCAGGGCCTAAGCGCAACTTTGCAATATCTTCCACCCGTTGCCATCGCCCAAGCAATCGCGTTGTGACTTCCTGTTTAGGCATATATAAACGCCCGCCAGCAGTTTCCACATTAGCTTCTTTTAAGGCGGTTATCACATCTTCCAAGCTTAAGCCCAAAGCAACTAAACGCTGTTGATCCGGTAAAATCTGAATTTCTCGAATTAAGCCTCCACTTACTTCCGCAGCAGCCACGCCGGGTAAATTGATAAACCATTTAGACAGATTCTTATCAACCCAAGTGCGTAGCGCGATGGGATCTTGTAAAGAAGCACTAACCGCTAAAGTCAGCACCGGAATTTGTGACGGATCTCTTTTATAAATAACCGGCGGCTGAATAGTGTCGGGTAAAAAACGCTTAGCCCGATCTAAACGAGTACTGGCATCACGCAGCGCAATATCAATATCTTTACCATAAGGAAATGACAAATCTACACCGCTCCGCCCTTCACTTGTCTGTGATTGAACACTGATAGCATCCTCAGTAATCGCCAATTGCTCCTCAAGCTGCCGCGTAATCTTATCTTCCATTACCGAGGCAGGTACGCCGGGATCTAATACACGCACTCGAATTTCAGGATAAATAATATGGGGTAAAAGATTGATTCCGAGCCGGTGCAAGGAAAACAAGCCCAATACGACAATTGCCAATGCGATCATAATCACCCCAACGGGATGAAAAACTGACCATGATGCTATATTGTTTATACTGTTGTGGTGTTTTTGCATACAAATTGGTTGCCAATACAATGTTGAAAATCATGATTCAGACGGTAGCTAAAACTAATTTTACTGTTAAAGTGGCAAATACGGCAACCGAATTACAAGCTGAAAATAGCTTTAATACTGGTATTTTGGTAGAAGGCTCTCGCCAAATTTGGCAACAAGCAACACGGAGTAACGCGCTTTTTTTCTCGACTGCTATTCAATTAAATTTAATTAAACCAGTATTTGATTGGTTTCAGGAAAAGCTTGAAGTTGAAAAAAGCGTCAATTTTAATCTTAGAAATACGATTAGTCAATGTGAGGAAAAATCTAGCAAACAGAAAATTTTAGAGTTTATGAAGGCGGCTGATTTAAGTATTGAGGATTTTCAGTTGAAAACGAGACAAGTTGATGAAAAGCCGCCAATCACTAAAATTAATGGGCACTGATAATCTTCACCATAAACGTAAGGAACGCAAAACCGCTTCTTTAGCTCGTAAAAAAGCTAAACGAAAACCTT
>JAUXCJ010000211.1 GCA_030618965.1 Thiomargarita sp. | reverse complement strand
TGTAGTTGCAAACCAGTAATTTTAGAAATTGATTGTGCATCTTCATTCATAACCTGCATAAAGGCACCGACTTGCATTAATAATAAACAATCAGGGGCTTGTTGTTTTAACTCGTTATAACGAGTGACTAATTTTTTGGATAGTATTATAGGCATGATTTGGTGAAAGGTATAAAGCAGCGGGTTAATAAGAGGGTGGCATTAGGACTTTCAGCGAACTTACTAGCCCTAATACCTATCATCCAAGACAAAGCTATTTGGCCATCCCATCCTTGCGAGACTAGGAAATCCACTCATGGACACCCGATAATACGCTTGTTGAATCAATCGACGCAACAACTCTGAATACCATAAAATAGGAGTTGGAGTGCAAGGTTACCTTGCATGAGCTTGTGCAAGGTAACCTTGCACTCCGATTGCATCAAACAATGAATAATCAATTACCTAAAGTTGTACAGGATTGTCACGCCTTACTTTTATGGCTAATTCCTCTGCTTGATAAATTTCCGCGTTTACGTCGTTTTACCTTGGGGGAAAGGTTGGAAAATGGTTTGTTGGATATACTCGCCGATTTAGTAGAAGCCACTTATAGTCAACGAAAAAAAACTGCCTTTTTGGGAAGGCTTGATAAGTTTTGATAATCTCTATTTGGCTTATAAAAAGGCGCGATATGGAAAATCACGCAAACCAGCCGTGGCTAAATTTACACTGACTTTAGAATCGGAACTGTTTGACTTACATAGGACTTACGCACTGAGTACAACGGATTTAAGGAAAAAACGGATTAAATATAGTAATTTCATAGTATTGATGTGAATAACTTCGGTTTGAAATCCGTTTTTTCCGTAAATCCGTTGTACTCATTATTTTGGTAAATCAATAAGTTATAATATTGAGTGCGTAAGTCCTATTACAACAAGAAATGATTGCAGAGCAATTGCAAATTAAGGCATATTTACGCTATGTCGATGGTTTTATTATTCTTGATTCGGCAATCCAGAATTACTAGTTGGGCGCGAACAGGAATTTAGTAACTTTAACAAATGGTTATCCATGATTCCATATAGATTATCTAAATCTCGCGTTATGGTATTATAAACACAAGAGCAGATGAATTGACGAAAACAACAAATATCTTTCAATTTTCAAACGGTGTGACGCATATAGGAGGAGTAAGTAGTCCATGCTTTTGTCGTTAAAACTCTTATTAATAGCGATTTGTTTTGTGATAAGTGGTGGTAGTTTTTTTTCAAGGTCTTTTCATAATCATAGATTCCTTGTAATTTTAGCAGGAATATTCACGCTAGGTGGTTCTATTTATTTAGGAAAAGACATATGTGAAGATTTTGGATATTGTCAAAATGAAGTCATTCCCATTCCATTACCTGTACCTGATAAGCCGTGGGAGCCGATACCAACCAAAGCCCCACCTTTGCCGCCTTTATCAGCTAAATTGAAAGCAACGTTTTTTTCTAGCATTTTCAAATTTTCATTTGAGGTGCTCTCATTTGAAGCTTTTAAAAAACAGCAGGCTTTTAAAAAGAAGGATATGTTTGAAACCACACAAGCATATCAAGCACGTTATGCAAAATTGAAAAATATTTTTCAGGATTATCTCCAGCAATTAGCTAATCATCGTCAGCAATTAATAGATAATTATAATGATGCAATACTAACAGCTAATCAAACTTATCAAGTAGGTGTGATAACTTTAATCAATTATAATGCTGATGCTGGACAAATGTCCGTAAAATTGGACTGGCAAGCTGCTTGGATTATAGATAATGTTATGACACATAAGGACTTAATTAAAGAGGCTACAATCACAATCTCACCCAGTAATGCCAAAGCCCTGTGGGAAAGGGGACAAGAAAAACGCTTATTTTTTAAAGTGACTGGGTTTAATAATGACAAAGAATATTTGAGTGGCAAAGGCGTGTTGGTAGAAGTTGGAGCTAACCGTCATTGGGAGATAAATGGATCATTGCTCCATTTATCTCCAACAGACAAAGGCAAGAAGCAACTATTAACAATGAAACAGAAAGGAGTATTGGTTGAAGCTAGTTTATTTAGTGATCGTTTGTTTAATGATAGTCAAGATTATGAAATGGTTTTGATTCCTGCTGGTTCTTTCAAAATGGGTGATATTCAAGGCGGTGGTAGTTCTGATGAAAAACCGGTGCATCGGGTATCTGTCAGTGCTTTTGCAATAGGAAAATATGAAGTTACTTTTGCAGAATATGACAAGTTTGTACAAGCTACGGGTAGAAACAAACCAAAGGATAGGGGCTGGGGGCGTGGCAATCGTCCAGTGATTAATGTGTCATGGGATGATGCTGTAGCTTATGCCAAGTGGTTAAGCCAGCGAACTGGGAAAAAATACCGTTTACCTACGGAGGCAGAATGGGAATATGCCGCCCGTGCTGGGACAAAAACTAAGTATTGGTGGGGTAATGAGATCGGCTCTAATAAAGCCAATTGTAGAAATTGTGGAGATAGTTTTAAGTACACTGCTCCTGTAGGCTCTTTCGCAGCTAACCAGTTTGGTATATATGATACTATGGGGAACGTATGGGAATGGACTTGCTCTGAATATAACGATAAGTATCAAGGCTATGAGAAAAAATGCAAACCAACTGCTAGCAAGTTCGTCCTGCGTGGTGGTTCGTGGAGCAATAACCCGTGGAGGACGCGGTCGGCGAACCGCTACAGGAACAGGCCGACAGAACGCTACGGGGACTACGGCTTTCGGCTCGTCAGGACACCTTAACCTTGGTTTTTGGTGCTTTTGATTTATCTATCAGTAGCCCTAATGCCGATTAAACCATTAGCGAGCTGATAAAGGTGCTTGATAGCTGCCTCCCCAGTTTCACCGGTTAATGGGCTGACAATATTTGCTAATTCGATAGAGCGTTCCTTTGATAATTGCTGCGCCCTATCTGCAAAATTAATAATAGCTTGTTGTTCTTCTAAACCTAAAGTAACTGGCATTGTCAAAGGCGGCTCATCTGGAATGCCTGCTTTTCCTCCTAGTAGTAGTTCTTCGTCATAAACAACCACTGTGCCAGCCGCTAAATCACCGATTCTTTTAAAATCCTGATTGAAAAGCATGGTCATTAGACCAAAACCATATAAAAAAGGTAAAAAATCGACCGTCCGTAATAAGTTCCGTATCATTGAAGCTGACCAGTTCACTGGTGTACCTATTTCGTGCAAAACTTTAATTTTCATCCGACGTTTACCCGGAGTTGCACCTTGTTGATAAACTTCAAATAGGACAGGATAAAACCATTCCAAAAGAAATATAAATATAAGCAGTATGCCAATGCCAAATCCACCTAAACCAATGAATATAAATAATAATATTATAGAAATAATTATGCGAATGCCAAAATCAATAGCCCAAGCGAGTGCGCGTACAGCCGGCCCAGCAACTCGTAGTGCTAATTCAATCCCTTCTGGTGTTTCTACAGGGCGAGTGGTATCAAGCATCTTAAAATGCACGAACCGAAGGGTTATTGACTTTAATAACAATGGTATCAGCAATCTGATCATGTATGCAACGTCTGGAATCTTGGAAAATAAATAAAACATCAAATATGCTAATGAAACCACCCACACCTGGTATATTACTGAGCAATCCAATAGGCAATGCACGCATAAAGATAATGCGCCCAAGTCCGGCACGACTGTAATCTGTACGTACAATTTTAATAGATAACATACGTTTACCAATTGTTTGCCCATAGCGGTGCAGCAAAACGAAGTTTGCTATAGTAAGAGCAATAATTATTAAGCTCATCAGTGTTGTTGTCATTGTATTTTCTGGATTCTGTTGACTTTGTATGAAGAGAATAACTAATGGTACTGCATAAAATAAAGTATCAATCAAATAAGCTATCAAACGTGTACCACGCTCTGCAAGCTCAAACTCATCATCATTTGCTTCCTCAATCATAGAAGCCTTTGGTGGTTGGTAAGGCGAAAATGGTTTTTTTGTCCAATCTTTCATAGTGTTTTTTTTTCCTTTAATTAAAGGATTCATTATATCATAATATCGGTGCGTCTATTGAGCAAGCATTGGCAAGTCCCCTTTTAAACCCATAGCGTATTGCATAATCAATTGTTTTAATGCTGGGGCACTATTTGTTACATTTAACCCTAAATTGCGTGCTTGTTTGACAATGCTATTTTGATTACCAAACAATGATTTGATTCCATCCATCGCTTTTAGCATCACTAGATTTTCTCCTTTG
>JAUXCJ010000025.1 GCA_030618965.1 Thiomargarita sp. | reverse complement strand
TATCCTTACATAGTTTACCATTAATCCAGCGCGGCAAAGTCCGTGATATTTACGCAGTTGATGATCAGCACCTGTTGATTGTTGCCACAGATAGATTATCGGCATTTGATGTCGTTTTACCCACAGCGATTCAGGGTAAAGGGGCAGTATTAACTGCCTTATCAAATTTTTGGTTTAAGTTGACGAGTTCAATTATACCTAATCATTTGACGGATATTGCGCTAGCAGACGTATTATCTGATCCTACTGAATATCAGCAAGTTCATGATAGGGCTGTCATTGTTAAAAAATTAAAACCATTACCCATTGAGGCGATTGTTCGTGGTTACTTAGCAGGCTCAGGCTGGAAGGATTACCAAAATACGGGGGCTATTTGCGGTATCCCTTTGCCACAAGGTTTACAGCTTGCCGAAAAACTGCCTAGAGCAATTTACACGCCATCTAGTAAAGCTGAAGTTGGTCAACACGATGAAAATATTGATTTTAAAAAAACTTGTGCATTAATTGGTGACAGTTTGGCTGAGCAAGTACGCGAAGTGAGCCTTGAAATTTATCATCGTGCTCGTGATTACGCAATAGCGCGTGGTATCATTATTGCCGATACTAAATTTGAGTTTGGCACTGATCAGAATGGTCAATTATTTTTAATTGATGAGCTATTGACCCCTGATTCTTCACGTTTTTGGCCAGTTGATCACTATCAAATTGGGATAAGTCCTCCCAGTTTTGATAAACAATTTGTACGCGATTATTTGGAAACGGTCAATTGGGATAAAACCCCACCCGGTCCGGTTTTACCCCCAGAAATTCTTGACAAAACGGCTGCGAAATATAGAGAGGCGCAACAACGGTTGACGGAATAGCCTCTTATGGGAATCCTAAATAAGTTGTAAATTCAGACCTCCGAGGTTTTCAAAACCTCGGAGGTCTTGGTATCCACAAATGAAATTATGATTACTATATCAAGCAGCATTCTTAATTATTTATTTAAACAAACGGATCAAAAAAAATGAGAATTTTTAATATGAAGGCATTCTTTTTCATCGCTATAGTGTTTTTTGTGGGTTGCGCTAGTCATCCACAAGCACCTAACACTGATAAAATTGTTGCTGTTCCCCTTCATTCTGCAGCAAGTTACAGCAGAAAAAGTAGCTTGCGATTTTTAGGTAGTCAAGCGGCCAAAGCGGCCAAAAGGTATGGGATTAATCGTAAGCTTTTTTATGCCCTCATCACACAAGAATCTGCATGGGATCCCTATGCCATTTCACCTGCTGGCGCACGGGGCTTAACACAGCTCATGCCAAGTACTGCTTGGGGTGAATGCGGTTTAAAGCGGAAGGATTTATTTGATGTACGAGCTAATCTCAATTGTGGTGCCTTTTATTTTAGTAAGTTATTAAAACGTTTTGGCAGTGTTAGACTTGCATTAGCAGCTTATAACAGCGGTGAAACACGGGTGGCGAGACTAGGACGTGTTCCCCGAATACGTGAGACTCAACACTACGTGAAGCGAATTATGGCAAATTGGCAAAGGGGCAGCTAATCAAAAATCCTGAAAAACTCAGTTAAAAACTGGGTTTTTTGCTTTTAGCAACATTCAAATTTAATTTTTTATTAATAAATCTAATTATATTAATATCATAATAATGTTTATTGATATTTGGGTATAAGTTTAAACTTTAACATATTATAATATATATCTTATTCATATAAGATGATTGCAATTGGAATAAAATAAATAAAGATAGTCGCAAAATTGACAAATACAAACTATCATTATTATTAACGAGTTTAGACAAATATGAGGATAGTATTATGTCTTATCTAATTTTGAAACATTTGAGTAGCCGTGAACTACCTACTGAGTGGGCAAAGCGTTTGCCGACGGGGCAAACTTTTACGGTTTCCATTGTGCCAGAGAGCAGCTCTTTTCAGTCATCAAGCTTTGAATCTGCTCAAAGTAAGGATGCCTGTACATACTTGCGCCAATGGAAAGAAAATTTTTTTGATCCCAGTTGATAAGTAGGGGCAACTTTGTTGTGGTTGCCCAGTTTTTTTAGCCTTTCCTTTCCAAGGTAAAATTGATGAATTTTCAAGAGCTATCCAAAGAACAACAGATTATGGTGAGTATGCGTAAGGTTTTGACCAATATAATCAAGGAAATCACCCCGCCACCAGGTAGTAAAGAATACCCCTTGACGGAGCACACTGTTGAGGATATTCGTATGTGCCTTGGGCTGATTGCCGCACGCGAAAGGGAGTTAGCTGAAGCTCAAGGTATTACCAACTTAGCCCGCCCCCACTATACTGACGAGCCCCAAAATACTCATAAAGTATCTATACATCCAATGCCGCGTAAGAATGATAAATGAGTAATAAACTTTTTAAGTCTGCCGCAGTGATAGGCGGATTAACCTTAGTTTCCCGTATTTTAGGTTTTATCCGTGATATTGTAATTGCTAACTTTTTTGGGGCAAGTACTAGCACTGATGCTTTTTTTATTGCTTTTAAAATTCCCAATTTTATGCGCCGCTTATTTGCAGAAGGGGCGTTTTCTCAAGCATTTACCCCCGTTTTAAGCGAATATAAAACCAAGCGTGATAAGACTGAGGTTAAATATCTTATTGATCATGTGTTTGGGAGTTTGGGGGGAATTTTAATTATTGTCACTGTGATAGGTGTTATCGCTGCGCCATTATTAGTATTGATTTTTGCCCCTGGCTTTGCTCAAGATAAGGAAAAATATGATTTGACAGTAGCAATGCTGCAAATTACTTTTCCCTATTTATTCTTTATTGCTTTAACCGCTTTTGCAGGTGCTATCTTAAATACTTATGACAAGTTTGCAGTTCCTGCCTTGACACCAGTTTTTTTGAATTTCACCATGATTGGAGCAGCCGTTTGGTTTGCGCCCCATTTAGAGGTGCCTGTAATGGCATTAGCTTATGCCGTCTTTTTTGCTGGTATCATACAATTAGCTTTTCAATTGCCATTTTTATCTCGTTTACACCTATTACCAAGACCCCGTTATAAGAAAAAAGAGGAAGGAGTTCAGCGGATTTATAAGTTAATGATACCCGCACTCTTTGGCGTTTCTGTCACACAAATAAATTTATTGATAGATACCTTAATGGCTTCTTTCTTAGTTACAGGTAGTATTTCTTGGTTATATTATTCTGACCGCCTGATGGAATTTCCACTAGCCATATTTGGTATTGCTTTAGCAACAGTCATGTTACCAGATTTATCAAAATCAGTAGCGCGAGGTGATAACGAGAGTTATAATAAAACCTTAGATTGGGCTTTACGCTGGGTATTTTTAATTGCAGTCCCCTCCATGTTGGGCTTAGTTATATTAGCAGGGCCGATTTTGGCAACCTTATTTTATAACGGCGAATTTGGTCATAACGATGTTATGATGAGTGCGCGTAGTTTAATCGCTTATGCTTTAGGATTAGTCGGTTTTGTATTAATTAAAGTATTAGCTTCAGGTTTTTATTCCCGTCAAGATACTCGCACCCCGGTAAAATTTGCCGTTATTGCAATGGTAACCAATATTGTACTCAATCTAGCTTTAATTGTGCCTCTCGCTCATGCAGGCTTAGCATTAGCAACCTCCTTAGCTGCCCTATTAAATGCAAGCTTATTATATCTTGGTTTACACAAACAAAAGGTATTCCAACCACGTCCAGGTTGGTTCTTGTTTGTACTACGCATTTTACTCGCAAGTCTTTGTTTAACGCTATTATTAAAGTGGGGTAGTGGTAGCTTATCAGACTGGTTGAATATAGGTACTTGGGAACGCGCTTTGCAATTAACAGGCTGGATAGTTGCAGGTGTATTAGTTTACTTTGCCAGTTTGGCCATTTTTGGTTTTCGCTTGCATCATATCAGTTTGAAATAACAGAATCTGATTATGGAATTTATTAGAAATTTATCACAGCTACGCCCCCGTCATCATGGCTGTGTTGCCACAATTGGTAATTTTGATGGTGTACATTTAGGGCATCAAGCAGTATTGCAACAGCTTGCTACTAAAGCCAAAACCTTGCAATTGCCAACTGTAGTGATTATTTTTGAACCCCAACCACAAGAATTTTTTGCCAAAGCCCCAGCTCGTTTGACTCGCTTACGTGAAAAACTGATGGCTATGCGCCATTATGGTGTTGATAAAGTGTTCTGTTTGCACTTCAATAAAAAACTTGCCACTTTATCTGCTGAAGCATTTATTCAAGAAATCCTAATTGACGGATTAGGAGTTCAACATTTAGTTGTTGGTGATGATTTTAGTTTTGGACAAAAACGCCAAGGCAATTTTACTATGTTACAACAAGCTGGCAAATATAATGGCTTTACTGTAGAAAGCCAGCATACTTTTATTTTAGGCAATGAACGAGTCAGTAGCACCCGTGTTCGTCAAGCATTAATCCAAGGCGATCTCAGCACAGCCCGTCAATTACTCGGTCGTCCATATAGCATGTTTGGGCGAGTTCGTCATGGACAAAAAATGGGTCGTACTATTGGCTTTCCCACCGCCAATATTTTTATACATCGTGAAGTATCCCCACTCAACGGCGTATTTGCCGTGACTTTGCATGGAGTGACAGAAAAACCCTTGGCTGGTGTTGCTAATTTAGGCACACGTCCAACTGTTGATGGTGAGCGATTCTTATTAGAAGTGCATCTCTTTGATTTTGATAAGACAATTTATGGCCACTATGTAGAAGTTGAATTTGTACGTAAAATACGCGATGAACAGCACTTTGCCTCTTTTGATGCCTTAAAAGCACAAATTAAAAATGACGTAGAATCAGCAAAAGCAATATTGTTTTAATAGAGAAGTCCCTCCCCCTAGCCCCCTCCCGCTAGGCGGGGGGATTTACACAGAAGTTTATCATATTTGATTTCCCACTCCCAGCGGGAGGGGGCTAGGGGGAGGGAGAAATCCTTATTTACGGACAACTCTATTTAACAATAGTTCGGACAGTTTTTAAATCTTGTCATTTCGACGATAGGAGAAATCTTAAATTATCAAGCTGTTAAGATTTCTCCTATCGTCGAAATGACAAGTATAACTTAACTTAAAAATCAACTACTTGTAAAAACTGTCCGAACTATTGATTTAACATAGGAATAAAAAAATGGCAAACACTCAACTTGAGAGTAGACTCAAAAGACTCAAAGAGCAGCTCAAAGAAGAAAATGATATTCTTGAAGACGTCGTTGATAGCTTTCATAAACTCGACTACGTTGCCTATAAACTAGGTTTTTTGTCAAATGAACAATCCTATGCTACCCGCATTTCTTGGTGGCCGATGATTTCTGTACTTGGGCTATATTCCGCAGGCAAATCAACTTTTATCAATTATTATCTTGGACAAGATGTGCAACGCACAGCCACCCAAGCTGTTGATGACAGATTTACTGTGATTTGTTATAGCAATAATGATGAAGTCAAAACCTTGCCCGGCATTGCTCTTGATGGAGATCCCCGTTTCTCCTTTTACAAAATCAGCCAAGAATTAGAAGATACATCAACAGATACTCAACGTGTTGACTCCTATTTACAACTAAAAACCTGTCATTCAGAACAACTGCGTGGCAAAATATTAATTGATTCTCCGGGATTCGATGCCGATAGTCAACGCAGTTCAACTTTGCACCTCACCAAACGCATTCTTGACATGTCAGATTTAGTGTTGGTCTTTTTTGATGCACGCCATCCTGAACCTGGGGCTATGCGTGACACCTTAGAAAATTTGGTTGCAACCGTTATTAATCGGGCTGATGCTAAAAAATTCTTGTTTATTCTCAATCAGATGGACATTACAGCTAAGGAAGACAATCCAGAAGAAGTCGTCGCAGCTTGGCAACGCTCCCTTGCACAGTCAGGCTTGACAGCAGGACGTTTTTATCGGATTTACAACCCTAAAGTCTGCATACATATTGAAGATCAACAGGTTAAACAACGTATTGAGAAAAAATGTCAAGCAGATTTGGAAGAAATCAACAACCGCATGAAAGAAGTTAGTGTTCAGCGAGCCTATAGTATTATAAGCTTGCTTGAAAAAACCGGGAAAGATATTGAAGACAAGATTGTGCCGCAACTAGAAGGGCTGATTCAACGCTGGAAAACGCGCACTTTTTGGACAGAAGTTTCTTTTGGCATTATTTTAATAGCCATTATAGCATTTGCCATTGAAACAACGGTTGGTTGGAGTGGATTCACAAATTTAGACACGATGACGCTTGATATCATCATGGGTGGTTTGCTTATCGCAGCTATAATTTTTCACCTCAAAATGGCTAAAATTGCTGCCAATAAGATACTCAAACAAATACAATCTGAAATCACAGATGACCACACTCGCGAAGGATTAATGCGAGCATTCAGAAAAAATACGAGTACATTTCGTGCCCTGTTTATCTGGCTCATTAGCAAACCGGTTGGTTGGAGCCAAAGACAGCATCGGCGTATTCATGATGTCTTAAGCAGTATCAACAACAACTATGTGCCAAAGCTGAATGATCGCTTTACAAATCCTTCTGGAAAACAACAAGCTCCAGTTCCAGCTCCAGTTGAAACAGAAATAAACAATGTCTGAACGGTGATTTATGTGATTTGGAGTGCAAGGTTACCTTGCAACACGCCGTGCAAGGTAACCTTGCACTCCAATCCTGCTCCGACAAATTAGAAAAAGCGATTACACAACGACACCCAAGCCAATCTGAAAAACTACCCACACCCATAGTTCTTGAAGTGAAACCAGATTATGTGAAAGAACTTGATATTATTAATCAACGGGCTGAACAACTCAATGAATTGGAGTGCAAGGTAACCTTGCACGGCACATCCTCTGCAATATCTCGTATTTTGTTGAGATAAAACTCGTATTTTGTTGAGGTAAAACTCGTATTTTGTTGAGGTAAAACTCGTATTATGCTAGGTTAATCATTCTAAAATCAACACTGAGAAACCATGTATATACGTTATAGCGAAACCTTACTCAAAGAACTACTAAACGAGTTCCGCATCCTATATCTGACTGGCCCCAGGCAGGCAGGAAAAACTACATTGGCTCGGAAAATTGCCAACGATCTAAAGATGCAATATGTCTCACTGGATGAGCAGACAGTGCTTGCATCGGCTCAAAGCGACCCTCATGGCTTTATTGACAGCTTTATGGGTAAACCAGTGGTGTTAGATGAATTTCAATATGCCCCGGAATTGATTACGGCTATTAAATTAGCCTCTGATCAGCTACAGCCGTATGAACGTGGGCGTTTTTTCCTCACTGGGTCAACTGATATTTTCAGTTCGGCTAAAACACAGGAAGCCTTGCCAGGTCATCTAGCGAGAATAGAACTTTATCCTCTGTCTGCCACAGAAATGAGTGGCGGCAATTTTAACCTAATTGATTTTTTGCTTTCCGATAGCTTATCTGTACCCGATAGTCTTCCAACACTTAGCCGCGAACAATTGGCACAAACATTGATTAATGGTGGTTATCCAGAACTACAAAGCAAAAGCCCTCGTGCTAGACAACTTTGGTTCCAGTCTTATATTCAGGGTCGTTTATTGAAGGATTTTGAGAATATTTATAATGCCAAATCTGACTATCACACCAAACTGAAAGCACTCATTCCTTATTTAGCGGGCTTAAATGGCAATTTATTGAAATATGCAAATATTGCCAATGACTTAGCTCAGAATGATAAAGTCGTTAAATCCTATATCGAAGCATTGGAATGGATGTTTATTGTGAAACGTATTTATCCGTTTGTAAAAAACAGTGCCAAACGCCAGACGATTGGAATGCCTAAATTACAAATGGTTGATACTGGACTGTCTTGTCATCTGCTTGGTTTGAAAAAACCGCAGCAGTTATTGACTTCAGCATTTTATGGCGGTTTACTGGAAAGCTTTGTGGTAATGGAATGTTTCAAACATCTAGCATGGGCAGAAGAAACCATGAATATCTATCATTTTCGAGATGGGAAGAAAAATGAAGTGGACATTATTTTGGAGCAAGCTGACGGTAATTTAATCGGCATCGAAGTTAAGGCTTCTAGTACCGTGCGAGAAAGTGACTTTAAAGGGCTAAGAAAATTTGCCGAATTGGTTGGAGAGCGGCTCAAATACGGGCTGGTTTTCTACACTGGATCAAGATTTCTGCCATTTCGCAGCGGAGAGAAACCATATTATGCTATTCCGTTATCGGTGTTATGGTCGTAAATCCGTTTTTTCCGTAAATCCAAGTTCAGACACCTGACAGGTTTCCAAAACCTGTCAGGTGTTTACCACTTTCACTAAAAACCAAACAATCTTTGCCACCAGCGTTTCCGATTCCCCGGAGTTGGCGCATCCTTAACAATGACTTCTGGCGGAATACGTGTCAATAACCAACCCGGATGAATAATTGTTCCACTGGAACCACAAATAGCACCTAGATGATGTGGGTCAAAAATTTTAATCATTGCAGGCGTTTCTTTATCATCCGCGTAAACAATCCCGCAGTAATTATGATCATGCTCTTTATGTAGTAATTTGTCGATTTCTTCAATAAATTGCTTTAATCTTTCCACATGAACAGGTGCTGTTGGTAGTGTTTCTCCCACAAGGTAAATATACCAACCATTGGGCTGCGCTTTAACTTTATCCCATAAATGGTCTAATTG
>JAUXCJ010000228.1 GCA_030618965.1 Thiomargarita sp. | reverse complement strand
TTCTGGATTCTTCACTTCCTGAATATATTCTATTTTTTCACCTTCATTTAATCTTTCAAGAGCCTGTCTTGACAGAGAACTAAGGTGTATTAAATACCGCCTTGTGATTTGTTCTTTTTCTGGATGGCTTGAAAGCCATCCTTTGCCTTTTTCAAGTAGCTTGTCAATTTCATGTTGGTTGACAAAATAGTGCTTATCATCGTCTAAAGCTGGAATGAGAACGTACAGATGAGAAAGCAGTTCTTTGGTTGTAATTGTGTGGGACAACTCCAAAGTAAAATACTTGCTGTCTCCCCAATCTTTAAACTTGTCATCCAAAATATGTCGCTGGAGTTTAACCTGATAACCCAAAGGCTCGAACAATTTTCTGATTAGTATTGCACCACCTTTTGGTGCTGGAAGCACAGCTATTTTGACTTCAAAGGGCATTTTTACGTCAACCAATTCCGGGTTGACTGCACATTTGCCATTCATGGCAGTAGAAAAAGCTTTAGAAAGAGCAACACTCATAAATGATGAAGCAACATAAGGTCGATCATTGACATACTGTCCAAGCGAAAATTCTTTTCCAGAAATATTCTTCCCCCTAACCATATCAATCGGATCAATATCAAGGAGCAAGGCAATAGTAGTTTTATCTTTGGAACAGTCAGGATAGAAAATGTGCGCCTTTCCAATTGACAAATCAAGCGACTGAAATTTATCAGGATGCTTGTGCAATAAAAATCCTAAATCTGTCGCTGGTTTATGAGTTATTGTTAATAACATCTTTTTTTAATCCTTAGCTTTGGTACTTAAAACAATAAAAAAACTCCCAAAATTAGTAGTTCTTGTTTAATTTTTTTAGTGCAAGGTTACCTTGCACTCCAAAATTAAGTTTCCAACAACCATTTCCATAACGGTTTGATTTTAATTGTTTGTCCATCAATTTTTAAGGTTTCTTCTTTATCTTGAGTAATCAATATTGCTTCTTTGAGTTTGAAATAGCGCATTCCTTCTTGTAATGCTTTTATTTCCCGCCGTTTAGTTTCTAAACTACTTATATCATAACTAATATTGATTAACTGTGGCTGTTCTAGCCGACAATAAAAATCTACTTCCTGAGTTTGCTTGAAATAATAAACTTGGTTGGTTTTAGTTCTCAAGTGTAAAAAGGCTACATTTTCATATAATTTGCTATAGTCTGCTGAAATTGAAGTATCGAATAGGCTTTTGAAGCCTGTGTCGATTGCATAGATTTTGCGTGGATGGCGTTGCTCTTCCCGAACTGAGTTTCTGAATATCGGTACAGTAAACAGCGCATAGACATCTTCCAAATAAGCCAGATAATTATAAAGTGTATCCTTGCTGATTTTGTAGCCTAATGATTTGTATTCATTATAAACTTTATTCAAACTGACTAGAGTACTGATGTTAGAAAAAGCGTATTTGATTAAGTGTTTGAGAAAAGCCCGATTCTTGATATGATAACGCTCAATAAGGTCTCTATAGACAATCAAATCTAAGTAATCGCGGAGGATTTTTTTTTGTATATCTGGAAATTCATCAAAAGTTTCTACAAAGCCACCAGCTTGCAAATAAGTGGAAAAAGCATTTTTGATAAAGCTCAAGCTTTTAGATGAATGTAAATTAATCTCAATTTTCTTATAGCCAAGGTACTCCTTAAAAGAAAATGGAAAAATTTCAAAACTTAAAGTTCTACCACGCAAACTGGTAGCAATCTCTAAGCTAAGCAATTTAGAAGAAGAACCTGTCACAAAAATTTGTAAATTGAGGCTATCATAAATTCGGCGGACAAACAGCTCCCAATTCGGAACATTCTGAATTTCATCCAGAAACAAATAAAGCTTCTCCTGTCTTTTTTCCGGATAAAGTTCAAAATAAGCTTCAATGAGAAGATCTAAATCTTTCAAGCTTAAAGGATAAAGACGATCATCTTCAAAATTGATATAAACGATATTGCGAGGATCAACCTGTTGGCGCAATTGTTCAATAAGAGCATAAAGCAAAAAGGTTTTCCCACATCTTCTTACCCCAATCAAAGAGATAATTTTACGACTATTGAGTGGAATATCGTAATCACGCGGTATAATTTGTTTAGCTTGTGACTCGTGAAAGTCGGTAATTAGGCGTTTAAATAGCGTTTTCATAGTTTATCCTTGTTAACAAGGATAGATAATGGTGATTATGTCCTTATTAACAAGGATAAATAAAAAAGTCACAGTTCATCTACATGCTGTTAGATCAAATTTGCAATCCCCTCCAAAACATTTTATGATCTTAACTTTAGTAACGATCTAATTTCAAGGCACAAAAAAAATGCTATCCCCCCAATCTCTCCTACAAGGCTTAGCCGCTTTAATCGACAATCCGGCAGTCGCCGAATTTGCTGGAAAAGCCGGCCAAAAAGCAGTATCAGTGCTACACGCCCATTTTACCTTTAGTTCGGAGGAAATCACCAAAGCTTATCAAGATAGTTTTGGCAAAACTCTTGATGCGATTCGCAATGAACTGTCGGGTAAACCATCCATACTTTCTTCCAAACTCCGCCACGATTTTTCTGCCCAATTTTCGGCACAAATCCGCAGTGGTGGTGTTGACAGCAAGGTTTTAAATCCTTATGTAAAACAAAAAAACCAAGTTATTTCAAATAGATAAAATTGGCGACACCGATTTAGCCAGCTTAATCAATACCCAAAGCACTGTTGAACTCACCAAGTTCTTGTTAGAAGAAATGCAAAAAATAGCTCCGCTTTCTGAGAAATTGTTGGTTTTTTTACGCCAAGAGGATTTATTAGGACAAGCTATGTTGTTTTTCTTGCGAGAACAGTTTCGCACTGATACACGCTTTGAGAAAACTTTAGCGGCTCTGCAACAAGAAGCGATTTTATTTAATCAACAACGCATGTTTTCATTGTTGGAAAAATTGCAACTATCTTCACAAGTCAAAGCCAGCGATGAGTTCACGCAACATAATACCGAAACTCAAAGCTTGATTAAAAAATCGGTTGCCAATTTAGAACACCTATCCAGCAATACAGCCGAATATACACAATTTAAGTTGATGGTAGGCAGTGCCAGTTCCTCGGCAGGCGATTTGGAACAATCAGACACCTTATTTTCAGAAGTGATTGAAAATACACCGAGTGAAGACGAAAAAGCTTTAGCTTATTTTAATCGTTTTCAAGTTCGCTTACGCAGCAAAGCTTACGATACAGCTTTAGACGATTTACAAGCAGCGATTGATTTGAATCCAGAAGAATATGCCTTGCATGATGTCAAAACCTATCCAATGTTGAAATTATTAGGCGCAGGCGGCATGGGTTGCGTGTTTTTATGCCAAAATAATAACCCTTTGATAAGTCATAAAAAAGTTGTAGTCAAGTGCTTTTGGGAAACTCTCAAGGGTGCGCCAGAAAAAGTATTTAGCGAAGCCGTCGCCATGCGTAAAATCGCTGGAGACTATGTACCAGAACCCTTACAAGCGGCTTATGCCAATGTGCATAAACAAAAAAGAGCTTATTTTGTCACCGAATACGTTGAAGGCACAATAGATGGCGAGGCATGGCTGGAAAAATACGGCAAAATGGATTTAAAAACTGGCTGGAAAGTGGCTTTAAACTTAGCTCAAGGTTTGCAAGTAGCGCATGATAAAGGCATTTTTCACTTATTAAAACCTGCCAATATTTTGCTGAGAGATAATCCCACTCCCGTGCCGCTGAAAATCATTGATTTTGGCTTAGCTCAAATTGCACCAACTTTGCAGCAAGAAGCCTTGACACGACAAAATCAGTCGGGATTGACGCAATTTGGGCAAGCGGTTATGGGAACTTTACATTATGCACCGCCAGAGCAACAAGGTTTTATACAATATGGCAAGCCCAGTGCGAAAAGCGACGTTTTTGCTTTTGGAGCGACAATGTATCGTTTCTGGACAGGTTTAAGTCCGCGCCGTTTCTCGGAAAGGAACTTGCCAAATGTTCCAGAATTGCGAGAGTTGGTGTTTGATTGTGTTGAGGAAGAACCAGCATTGCGCCCAGAAACAGTGGCAGAGGTGGTAAAGC
>JAUXCJ010000005.1 GCA_030618965.1 Thiomargarita sp. | reverse complement strand
GGCACGAGCGGCAGGATTTCAAGTGATTTGTGTGACTTACGGTTATAATCATGGCCAAGATATTCGCACGGCTGAACCTGATATGGTCATTGATTCCTTCGCACAATTAGCTTCAGTAATTAGTTATCAATAATCAGTTGTAGGGAGGAGTGGCTTCGAGGATAAAGTTTTTTTTCAAAAAACTTTATCCTCGAAAGGTGTTGCTCACCCTACATGATTCTTTATAAAATACTAAAATGACACCAGAACAATTTTCCCAACTAGTTGCAGAGGGTTACAACCATATTCCCATACAGCGACAAGTTTTAGCCGACTTAGATACCCCATTGAGTGCTTACTTAAAACTAGCTAATGGTCCTTATTCTTATTTATTTGAATCTGTTGAAGGTGGCGAAAAATGGGGACGTTACTCAATCATTGGTTTACCCGCTAAAACGGTTGTGCAGGTGCATGGACACGATATTTCCGTCAGTACAAATGGAAAGATCACGGAAAAGACCAAAGTGGTGGACCCTCTCGCATGGATTGAAAAATTTCAAGAACGTTTTCGAGTGCCAAAATTACCCGATTTACCTCTTTTTACAGGCGGCTTAGTTGGCTATTTTGGTTATGATACGGTGCGCTATATCGAAACTCGCTTGGCAGAGATCAAATTTAAAGATCCATTAGAAACAGCAGATATTTTGTTAATGGTTTCTGATGAGCTTGTAGTTTTTGATAATCTAAAAGGTAAATTGTATCTAATCGTCCATGCGACACCTGATGAACTTGCTTATGCAAAGGCTGAGCAACGCTTAGAAAACTTAGTCAAACAATTGCGTGAAAAGACGATTTCATTTCAACTTGGCACGGATTCTGATAAAATTATCACTGAAACTGATTTTAAATCCGCTTTTCCACGCTTAGCTTATGAACAGGCAGTCGAACGCGCTAAAGACTATATTGTAGAAGGTGATATTATGCAGGTTGTGCTATCGCAACGCCTGTCAATTGCCTGTGAAGCCCCGCCTTTGAATGTTTATCGTGCTTTACGTTGTTTAAACCCATCACCGTATATGTACTATTTAGATTTAGAGGACTTTCAAATTGTCGGCTCCTCACCAGAAATTCTAGTACGCTCTGAATCTGGAAAAATCACAGTGCGCCCCATCGCAGGTACTCGTCCGCGTGGTCGTGATGAGGCAGAAGATTTAGCCATAGAAAAAGAGTTACTTGCAGACCCGAAAGAATGTGCTGAGCACTTAATGCTAATTGACTTGGGACGAAACGATGTTGGGCGGGTTGCCGAAATCGGTGGTGTAGAATTAACCGAAAATATGGTGGTAGAACGCTACTCTCATGTAATGCACATTGTATCCAACGTCACAGGACAATTAAGACCGGAATTCAATACACTAGATGTCCTTCGTGCCGTCTTTCCCGCCGGGACATTAAGTGGCGCACCGAAAATACGGGCTATGGAAATCATTGATGAACTAGAACCTATCAAACGGGGTATTTATGGTGGGGCAATAGGTTATCTCACTTGGCATGGTGATATGGACACGGCAATAGCTATCCGCACGGCGGTGATTAAAAATAAAACCTTATATATTCAAGTAGGTGCTGGCATTGTAGCCGACTCAGTACCAGCCAAGGAATGGGAAGAAACCATGAATAAAGGTCGTGCAATATTCAAAGCCGTTGCGATGGCTTCAGCGGGCCTTAATGGGAAAGGACAAGGGTTATGTTATTGATGATAGACAACTATGACTCATTTACCTATAATTTGGTGCAATATTTTGGAGAATTAGGTGCGGAGGTTCAAGTATTTCGTAATGACCAAATCACTTGTGAAGAGATAAAAACATTGGCTCCACAGTACCTGGTTATATCGCCCGGCCCTTGTAGTCCCAATCAAGCGGGTATTTCTATTGCTGCTATCCAAGCATTTGCCGGAAAAATACCCTTGCTCGGCGTTTGTCTTGGACATCAAAGCATAGGACAAGCTTTTGGAGGGAAAATTATCCACGCTGGTCAAATTAGGCACGGCAAAAGTTCAGGGATTGAACATACAGGCGATGGCCTATTTAAAAACATACCGAATCCTTTTGAAGCAACACGTTACCATTCTCTTGTGATAGAACGTGCCAGCTTACCTGACTGTTTAGAAATTACAGCTTGGACAAAAACGCCCGATGGTCAGATGGAAGAAATTATGGCGATACAGCACAAAACGCTACCTGTCATTGGTGTACAATTTCACCCAGAATCTATTCTGACATTGCAAGGACATGCTTTACTCAAAAACTTTTTAGCGATAGGATAACGCATTGCTCGGTTATCAGCGTGTAGGCGTTCAGGATACTGATAACTGATAATTGATAACTGACAACTGATAACTGATAACTAAAAATGTCTGTCCAAAAATCCTTAAAATCAATAATTCTCGCAGGGCTGCCTGGTAAATTAGTAAAGGATCACTTGATGAGTCGATCTAACGCAGAAAAGGCGTTGGAAAAGTCTCGGGCTGAGCATACTTCCTTTGTGAATTATGTGGTCAGTAAAAAATTGATCTCCAGTGAAAAAATTGCGCTTGCGGCTGCCGAAGAATTTGGCATTCCCCTTATTGATATTGAAAGCATTGCTATCAACCATGATATTATTAAACTTCTTGATGAAAAACTTTTAAAAAAGCACAATGCTCTTCCGCTCTTCAAACGTGGTACACGCCTTTTTGTCGCCATTTCTGATCCGAACAATCTGAGTGCGCTTGATGATATTAGATTTCGTACCAAGCTGCTCACCGAGGCAATTTTAGCCAGAGAAGATCAATTAAGTAAAAGTGTTGAAAAGGCTATCCAAAGCTTTGAAGACACAGGAATGAACAATCTCGATGAAGGGCTTGAAAATATTGAGTTTGAAGAAGAGGAAAACCAGGAAGCTGGAGAAGCAACGACTTCTGTAGCAGAAGAAGCCCCAGTCGTAAAATTCGTCAATAAAATGCTGCTTGATGCGATCAGAATCGGGGCATCCGACTTACACTTTGAACCTTATGAAAAATTTTACCGAGTACGTTATCGTATTGATGGTATACTCAAACAGGTTGCTAAACCCCCCCTTAGTATTTCTAAAAAATTGGCTGCACGTATCAAGGTGATGTCACGCTTAGACGTTGCTGAGCGGCGTGTTCCCCAAGACGGACGAATTAAACTTCACCTTTCAGCGAATAAATCCATTGATTTTCGAGTAAGCACTTGCCCTACTTTGTGGGGTGAAAAGATTGTAATGCGAATTTTGGATTCTTCCGCAGCCAACCTCAATATAGATATACTAGGTTATGAGGATGATCAAAAGAGGCTCTATCTGGAGGCACTTGAGAATCCTTATGGCATGATATTAGTCACAGGGCCGACAGGCAGTGGTAAAACGGTTTCTCTTTATACAGGTATTGGTATTCTTAATAAAGAAGGTATCAATATTTCCACTGCTGAAGATCCGGTTGAAATTAATCTCCCAGGTGTTAATCAAGTACAAATTGACGAAAAAACTGGGATGACTTTTTCTAAAGCTCTAAAATCTTTCTTACGACAAGACCCTGATGTGATACTTGTGGGAGAAATACGGGATATTGAAACGGGTAGCATTGCGATTAAGGCGGCTTCCACAGGACACTTAGTATTGTCCACCCTACACACAAATGATGCACCGCAAACCTTAACCCGTATGATGGACATGGGTATTAAACCCTTTGCTATTGCGACAGCGGTTAATCTGATTATAGGACAACGACTTTGCCGCCGCTTGTGTAGTTGTAAAATACCACAAGATATTCCGAAAGAAGTTTTACTTGAAGAAGGATTTTCTGAAGAAGATGTAGCGGCTGGCATCCAACTTTATGCACCCAAAATCGGCGGGGATTGTGAAAAGTGTGGAGGAGCAGGTTACAAGGGGCGTGCAGGTATTTATCAAGTTATGCCTATTTCTGATCAAATGAAACGCCTGATTTTAGAAGGGAGTAATGCTGTCGGCATAGCTGATCAAGCTCGCAAAGAGGGGATTCCTGATTTACGTGAATCTGGTTTAAAAAAAGCCAAAAATGGTATTACCTCTTTGGAGGAGATTAACCGTGTTGTCAGTAAAGAGTAGTTTTTATATCTAGGAGGTATGTATTATGGCAGCAAAAAAAAAAGCAGCAATTAAAAAGGATATTATATTTACTTGGTCAGGCAAAGATAAAAAAGGCGAATCACGCAAAGGAGAATTAGCTGGTCTCAATGAAGCGCAAGTCAGAACCACACTCTTAAAACAAGGTTATCGTTCTCTAAAAGTTAAGAAAAAACCCAAGGACCTCTTTGGTGGCGACGGGCCCGCTATAACTACTGGTGATATTGCGATGTTTGCACGGCAAATGTCAACAATGATGAGTTCTGGTGTACCGCTGCTGCAATCATTTGATCTTGTGGGACAAGGGCATGATAAGCCAAGATTTCAAAAATTAATGATGAATCTCAAGGCTGAAATTGAAGCTGGTGGAACTATGGCTAATGCCCTGCGTCAACATCCCCAATATTTTGATGATTTATTTTGTAATTTAGTTGATGCTGGAGAACAAGCTGGTATTTTAGAAACATTATTGACAAAACTCGCGGTTTACAAAGAGAAGAGTGAAAGTATCAAGAAAAAAATTAAAAGTGCAGTTAAATACCCTATCACAATTCTTATCTTTGCAAGTGTTGTTAGTGCCATTTTGCTGATTTATGTAGTGCCAGTTTTTGCTGATATGTTTGGAGGTTTTGGTGCCGATTTGCCAGCATTAACGCAGGTGGTGGTGCAAATGTCTGATTTTTTGGTCGCCTATTACCATGTTATTTTTGCTATTATTGTTGCCGTGGTAATTAGTTTCAAACAGGCTAAGAGACGATCAAAGAAGTTCAGCGATTTTTTACAGAGAATCTCGTTACATTTTCCCTTGTTTGGAGAACTTTTCATGAAGTCGGCAATAGCACGTTTTGCGCGTACTTTGGCAACCATGTTTGCAGCGGGAACACCGATTGTGGAAGCGATGGATTCAGTCGCTGGTGCGACGGGAAATATAGTTTATTATGAAGCAACTATGAGAATGAAAGACGATATATCACAAGGCATTCCGTTAGCAGATAGTATGCGTGATACCAACGTATTTCCTAATATGTGTGTGCAGATGACAAAAATTGGTGAAGAATCAGGTGATCTTGATAAAATGTTGAATAAAGTCGCTGACTATTATGAAGAAGAAGTGGATAATTTAGTGGAGTCACTGAGTGCTTTGATGGAGCCAATGATCATGGCGTTTTTAGGTATTGTGATTGGTGGCTTGGTGCTTGCGATGTATATGCCGATTTTTCAAATGGGTAGTGTCATGTAAAGGGAATCTGGTTATAATTTATGAATATCTTTAATTATCTTGCTGCTGAACCCTACGCAATGTTATTTGTTGTCGGGATTTTAGGATTAATCGTTGGCAGCTTTCTGAATGTTGTGATTTATCGTTTACCGATTATGATGGAACGAGAATGGCGGAAGCAATGTGCTGAACTGTCAAATGTACCGTCTCCGATAGAAGACAGTGAAGCCTTTAATTTGAACCAGCCCCGTTCTCGCTGTCCACATTGTAAACATCAAATTACGGCACTGGAAAATATCCCAATATTAAGTTTTATTTTGCAACGGGGGAAATGTAGGCACTGTCATCAAAATATTTCAATACGTTATCCAATTATTGAGGTATTGAGTGCGATTTTAGCTGTTATTACAGCTTGGCATTTTGGGTTTAGTTGGGCTTTGTTAGGCGCATTGGCTCTGACTTGGGCACTGCTAGCAGCCAGTGTCATTGATTTTGATTATCAATATTTGTTGGATAATATCACTTTACCCTTATTATGGCTTGGTTTGTTATGTAACTTATTTGGGTTGTATACAGATATTGAATCCAGTGTTATAGGGGCAATGGCAGGTTATTTATCGTTATGGTCTGTCTATTGGCTTTTTAAATTGTTTACTGGAAAAGAAGGTATGGGTTATGGTGATTTTAAATTATTGGCTTTGTTAGGTGCATGGATGGGATGGCAAGCGTTAGTTGTCATTATTTTTATGTCCTCATTTGTAGGTGCTGTGGTTGGTATAATGCTCATTATATTTCGAGGACATGACAAAAATATACCTATTCCATTTGGTCCCTACCTTGCGGCAGCAGGCTGGATAGTTCTTCTGTGGGGAGATAGTATCACAGAAACTTATTTACAGATTTTGAGTTAGATAATTTTTTATGCTATTGAAAGTCGGCTTGACAGGGGGTATTGCCTCTGGTAAAACCACAGTGTCTAATTTGTTTGTTAAACTTGGTGTGCCAGTTATAGATGCTGATGACTTTGCTCATGCGTTGGTAAAACCGGGGCAAGCTGCACTCAAACAAATTATCCAAACCTTTGGCTCATCTGTAATAAACAAGGATGGTAGCCTTAATCGTGCTAAACTGCGCCAAAAAATTTTTACCGACAGCCGTAAACGTGAGCAGTTGGAATCAATTTTGCACCCGCGTATTCGTCAAGCCATGCAAGAAAAAATAGCCGGCTTGTCTGTTCCTTATTGTTTATTAAGTATTCCTTTGTTACTGGAAAAAGGCTGGCAGAGTCAAGTCGATCGTGTATTAGTGGTTGATTGCCCGCCTGAGTTACAAGTTCAGCGTTTGATAGCTCGTGATGGATTGCCGATTGATGAAATCGAGCATATTATGAAAACTCAAGCTAATCGGGATGCACGACTTGCTATAGCTAATGATGTTATTTATACTGACTATAATTTTTCTCAATTGCAAAAACAGGTTTTAGCTTTGCACCGATTGTACTCTAAACACACACGCCAACAATAAGCAGGCATATAGTGAATAAAAAAATAGTTTACGAACATGCTCTTAACGATCGTATGAGAAATATCTTACGATTGGAGTTCCTCTTTGCTGGCATTATGTATCGCCTTAAGGGGCCGACTGAATGGGATGGTCGTGCTGTTATGAATGGTCTCATTGAAATTTTAGAGTTCATAACTCGTATTGATTTCAAAGCGGAACTGATCAAAGATTTAAAACAGCATACGCAAATTTTGGAGCGTTGGCAACATAAGCCTGATGTTGATACAGAGCAACTAGAAAAATTATTAAATCAAAGTAAATTGATTCTAAGTCAATTAGAGAAAATTGAAGGCGCAGTCGAGGAGGGCTTATTGCAACATCAATTAATTCATCTTGTGCGGCAACGTAGTAACATTTCAGGCGGAACTAGCCGTTGTGATTTACCTAGCTATCATTACTGGTTACAAAAAAATCCTAAACAGCGCCTGAATGATTTAAGTGAATGGTTAGCCCCATTGAAACCTATAAGTGAGGCTGTTGATTTGGATTTGTATCTGATTCGTAACAATTCGATTATTTCGCAAGAAATTGCCGAAATTGGTTTGTTTAAGTCCAAATTAAATGCGAATGCCACCTACCAACTTATTCGAGTGATAATGCGGAGGGAACACCCCTGCTATCCAGAAATTAATGGTAGCAAACAACGTTTTTCAATCCGTTTTTTTGAACAAGCTCATGCCGATAAACGCTCAAAGCAAACCGAACAAAACGTGAACTTTGAACTATCTTGCTGCATGATATAATTCGTATAGTTTTTTTTGACTATAATATCAAACAAAACCGGGAATAATGTATATGGGTAAAATCTTCAAAGTTGGGGTATTCGGCCTCACATCCAATGAAAAAAGTACCTTGGGTAGCATTTTCAAGTTGGCCGCTTCACGTTCTCGACAATATACAATGGTCAGTAATGAAGAAGCTGATATTGTACTTGTTGATTTCGAAGAAGGGAATGCTAAGAGCCAGTGGCGTAGTTTTAGTGTACATCGTAAGCTGCCCGCCATTAAGGTAAGTAAAAAGCCACCTGCGGAAACAAGTACTAACGAATATTACTTACGCCGTCCGCTGATTTTAAAACGGGTGCTTGAAGCACTTGATGAAGTCACGATCAAAGAACTTCGCTATCTTCCTGAACTGGAGGTAGGTGGGGAAGGTATGCTTGATGATGAAGCATCTGCCGCTATCCAAAAGGCAAATATAGGAGGCAGTGGTAGGTCAAGTGGGATTAAAGCACTTGTTGTTGATGATGCTTTGCCAGTACGCAAAGCGATGGAAATTCAATTAAGGCTATATTCCATGGATATGGACTTTGCTGAAACCGGCGAAGAGGCGGTTGAATTCATACAAAATAACGTTTATAACATTATATTTTTAGACGTGATGTTACCAGGTATTGATGGGTTTGAGGTTTGTAGGAAAATTAAAGCTAATAAAACCTCTAAAAATACGCCTGTGGTTATGTTGACAGGCAAGGATGGTAAAATGGCTCAAATAAAAGGGAAAATGGCTGGTTCTGACGAATATTTGACAAAACCAGTTGATCAAGAACAACTCAAAGAAGTTATCAAACAATATTTGCCTAATGCGGCAGCGTAGTTAGGCAAACCTTCAACCCTTAAAAGGAGCTTCGATGGAGATTAATACAATCCTTGTAGTTGATGATTCCAAAGTTGATTTAGCGAATCTTCAACAAATTCTTGAAGAGGCCAGTTATACAGTTATCACCGCTTCTTCAGGCTCAGAAGCTATTGAAAAAGCTAAGGCTGAAGAACCTGATTTCATTTTTATGGATATCATGATGGAGGAAATGGATGGCTTCCAAGCTTGTCGGGAAATTACTCACATTGATTCGACTAAGGATATTCCAGTTGTGTTTGTGACTAGTAGGGGGCAAAAGGCGGATCGTATGTGGGCAGAAATGCAGGGAGGCAAGTCATTATTACAAAAACCTTTTACGCCTGAACAAATTATTGAAGAAGTTAATAAGTTTAAATAGGCATTCGCTTCATCATAGTTGAATGACTGTTATATGGGAATAAATATGCGATTTAATCACTCAAGTATAAAGTATATTTTATCAGCAATTATGCTGTTGTTATCCTTAAGTGCCTGTGACTTTGTCAGTTTCGAGGATGGTGTAACTGGGGATAATAAAAATAATTCTATAGTGCCATTGAGTTTGGCTGTAGCTCCAGATGAGCTTGCTTGGACACCTTGGTATTATGCTGAGGAAAAAGGATTATTTAATTCAAGCAAAATACCATTTGAGCTTAAATTAATTTCAGATACTTATCAAGGCACTATTGATAAATTTATCTCTAAAGAAGTTGATGCTGTTGCTATTTCTAATATTGATGCTGTGACACAGATTGTTAGGCGAGATATTAAGGCTGATGTTATTCTCATTACTAATAATCATCAAGGTAATGATGCTATTTTGTTGCATGAAGGTGCTGATAAAAATCTCCGTGGAAAAAAATTAAGCCTGGTTCAATATTCAGCACGTCACTATCTTCTTGATCGCTATTTAGGCCGCCATCAAATTCCTTATGATACTGTAAAAATTATCAACACAGCGGAGCTTGAGGTGCAGAATGCAATGATTAATAAAGGAGTATATGGGGTTGTTACCCGGAATCCTAATCTCTACCAACTTATCCACTCTACTTCAGCAAAAAAGGTGTTTGATAGCCGCAAGATTCCGAATGAAATATTTGATATTATCATTGTTCACCGTGACACATTGGTCGATCATCCTGAATTTGCTGATGTTTTATTAACAGCTTGGTTTTCTGTGATGAAAAAGTTGCAAGGTAATAGAAAGGGACTGGTTTTGGATGCTATGGCCAATTTAGCTCAGATGTCTCGCCAAGATTATGATGAGCAATTGCTAAGCAGTCCTTTGAATGACACGCCAATTAAGGCTATTACGGCTCTTCGTAACCGTAGACTTCTAAGAAAGTCTATGCGCCATCTGCGTCATTTTGTGGAACGTCATGCCCTGAACGGGAACTCTAGTAATTGGGTTTCTTATCCAGGCCGTGCGCCGGCTTTATTGCATTTTAATGATAAACCTTTGCTGCGTTTTATTTCCAGATGATGTTATCCCCAAGTCAAGCTTTAAACCGCCCCCTGATTCGTCATGAACAGCTTCATGGTTTTGATGAAAAAGAACAAACTATTCGTCACTTGGGATTTCGTATAGGCAATCTTGGCTTATTAATTGCTAAGCAAGCGACGAGTGAATTGTCTGAAGTTTTACCAATTTGTCCCATCCCATTTACAGCAGCTTGGGTATTGGGATTGATTAATCTGCGCGGTAATTTGGTACCAGTATTTGATTTGCATAAGTTGTTACAAGTTCCTACTAAAGAGAAAGAGTTTGATAAAGCTATGTTATTGATTTTAGAGAAAGGTTCTGCAAGCTGCGCGATTAAGATTGATGGTTTACCAATACATCTGACTTTCATAGATCGTGATGAATTGACTACTTTACCTTCTTTGCCTACTGCAATTAAGCCTTATATTAGTCGCGGTTATGAGAAAGAGGGGAAATTGTGGTTTAACTTTGAGCATCAGGGTTTTTTTAAATCTTTGGCGACACAATTAGCTTTATGATTCTTTTTACTCATTGATTACTTAAAATTTTTAATGGAAGTAAACTGTAATGAAATTACGAAAAAAAATGTTCATTGGCTCAGCCTTCCTCGCTGTGATTCCTGTGTTCATTACTGCCTTGTTTACGAGTCAAATTGCCGGTACGCTAGGTCAACAAGCACTGACAGAAGGTGTTAAAGAGCATATTACTTATATTCGGGATACTAAAAAGACTCAAATTGAAGACTATTTCAAGTGGGTTTTTAACCAAATCCAAGTTTACGCTGAAGCTAGAACAACTATTGAGGCGATGCTTGGTTTTAAAGAAGCTTATCCGAAGTTCAAAGATGAGGCGGTTCTTTATACAGCCTTTGATATTCTTGAGGATAAAGCTTCCAGTAAAGCTTCTTCGGCGCCATTGAATTTACCTATTGAGGAATATAAAAAGGCTTTAAAAAATTACTATCAAAGTGATTTTTCTGAAGAATATAGCCGTCATAATATTGATGAGGTTCCTAACATGATGGCTTTGCTTGATCAACTAAACGATAATAGTATTGCGCTGCAATACCATTATATTGCTGCTAATCCTAATCCGATTGTAATAAAAGACGAATTGAGGGCGACAAAAGATGCCTCTAGTTATACACAATTACATAGTTATTATCACAACTATATTCTTGATCTAAAAAATACTTTTGAATTTGAAGATATTTTTTTTATTGATCATGAAACTGGTTATGTTGTCTATTCTGTACTCAAAGAACTGGATTTTGCTACTTCCCTAAAAAATGGACCTTACGCTAAAAGCGGACTTGGTCAAGTATTTGAAAAAACTCGTAAATCTCAACATGGCGATATTTTCCTCGTAGATTTTTCTCCTTATTTACCTTCATACAATAGCTTGGCTGCATTCCTTGCAACGCCGATTTATGATGGGGAAAAACAGATAGGTATTCTAGTCTTTCAAATTCCTATCCATCGCATTAATGATATTATGACTAATCAGCGCGTTTGGCGATTTGAGGAATCTGGACGTACCGGGGAGGTTTATCTGGTTGCAGCCGATGGCACTATGCGAAATGATAGTCGCATGTTAATCGAAAATAAGGAAAATTACCTCACTGTAATAGCAGAAAATGGTTTACCTGCTGATATTATTGCTAATATTAGAGTGAAAGATAGTAGTACGGCTCTCCAAAAAATTGATAATCCAGGTGCTCGTTCTGCCTTTTCAGGTGTGACAGGCTTTGATCTTTATGAGGACTATCGTGGTGAATTTGTATTGTCTGCCTTCGCTCCGATTGATGTTCCTGGTTTGCAATGGGCTATTTTTTCTAACTTGCAAGAAGAAGAATCTTTAGAACGCTTGAAGGCATTGACAGATGAAATTAGAACCGGGTCTGTGCCTATTGCTTTAATAATTTTGTTGGTTGGTGGTAGTGCAGGCTTTTTCTTTTTTGGTCGTATTGCAGCACCTATCAGTCATTTAGAGACGATTGTGACCAGCGTTTCCCAAGGTGATTTTAATGCTCGTGCTGATATTCAAACAGGTGATGAATTAGAAACCTTGGGTAATACTGTTAATGAATTATTGGATGATCGTC
>JAUXCJ010000136.1 GCA_030618965.1 Thiomargarita sp. | reverse complement strand
TTCTAAAATAATGGCTCGTTTGTCACGCTCGGCCTTCATTTGTCGTGCCATAGCATCAACCAATTCTTGAGATGGAGTCAGGTCTTTCAGTTCAACACGTAGTACTTTTACACCCCAAGGATGGGTGGCATTATCTATGATTTGGAGTAATTTTGTATTGATATTATCGCGTTTAGAGAAAACTTCATCTAAAATCATTGCGCCGATAACGCTACGAATATTGGTTATAGCTAAGTTTTCAATTCCAAGTAGAAGATCATTGATTTGATAAGCTGCTTGGGCGGCATTAACAATTTGATAAAAAACCACACCATCTACGCGCACTATAGCGTTGTCTTTCGTGATAACATTCTGGGCTGGAATATCCATAACAGTTTCCATCATGCTTAATTTTTTGCTGATCACATCGACGGCAGGAACAATAAGATGTAGTCCAGGATCAAGAGTTTTGGTGTATTTACCAAAGCGTTCAACTGTCCATTGTTGTGCTTGAGGTACTGATTTAACGCCTAAAAAGACCAATATCACTGACATTCCTAAAAAAATTAGGACGAAAATCGTAAAATCGCTAAGGATATTCATTAAATTTATTTATCCGTAAATGTTATTACCTACTACTATGTTTGAATTAAGAAAACCGCCTAAATTGCTTATGCGCCGTGTTGGACGTGCAATTAATGATTATAGCATGATTAAAACCGGGGATCGTATTTTATTGGGGCTCTCTGGTGGTAAGGATTCCTTATCCCTGTTACATATTTTAGGGCATCTGCAACGCTATGCCCCTGTCGATTTTGAACTGGGTGTCATCACTGTGGATCCACAAATCACCGGTTTTGATCCTTCACCGCTTAAGGATTATTTGAGCGATTTGGGGATTCAATATTTTTATACTAGCCAAGATATTATGGGACAGGCGCAAAAACATTTACAGAGAAAATCCTTTTGTGCCTTTTGCGCGAGGATGAAACGGGGTATTTTATATCGTGTTGCCCGTGAGGAAAATTATAATGTGTTGGCGTTAGCGCAGCATCTTGATGATTTAGCAGAAAGTTTTTTGATGTCAGCCCTATATAGTGGGCGTTTGCAAACAATGAAAGCACATTATACAAATAATCAGGGTGATGTGCGGGTGATACGTCCGCTCATTTATGTCCGCGAGAGACAAACGGCAGAATTTGCTAAGGAGGCTCAATTACCTATTATTCAGGACAATTGCCCTGCTTGTTTTAGCGCACCAACTCAGCGCGAACATGTTAAAGCTTTGCTTGCTAATGAGGAAAGTTTGCATAAGGATGTTTTTCAAAATCTTCTCCATGCGATGCGCCCTTTAATAGAAAAACAAAATACCTCTGTTTACAAGACAAATAAAACCAAATAGTTGTCATCAATTTGTCATACTCCTCGCATAGTCTAATCGACTCACAATAATAGGATAATTTAATGAAAAATTTATTCAAAATTTCCGCCGTGAGTTTAATTTTGACAAGTACAGTGTGGGCAGCAAATGTTGATCCTAAGTTGCCTGACTATAACAAGGTTAGCGGTGTTTCTGGTAATTTATCAAGCGTAGGTTCAGATACGCTGGCTAATTTGATGACTTTGTGGACTGAGGCATTCAAACGCCTTTATCCTAATGTGAATATTCAGGTACAAGCAGCGGGTTCCTCCACAGCCCCTCCAGCTTTGATTGAAGGGACAAGTAACTTTGGTCCCATGAGCCGCAAAATGAAGGATAAGGAAGTAGAGGCTTTTGAGAGAAAATATGGCTATAAGCCGACTTATATTCGCGTTGCCATAGATGCACTAGCAGTATATGTGCATAAGGATAATCCCATCAAAAGTTTGACGCTTCCACAAGTTGATGCTATTTTTTCTTCCACTAGAAAATGTCATGCTAGACAGGATATTACTAAATGGGGTCAACTTGGGTTAAAGGGTGATTGGGCAAATCGCTCTATCCAATTATACGGGCGTAATTCCGTATCTGGTACTTATGGTTATTTTAAAAAGAAGGCTCTTTGCAAGGGAGACTATAAGAGTAGTGTCAACGAACAACCCGGCTCAGCATCTGTTGTACAATCGGTAGGAATGTCCATTAACGGGATTGGTTATTCAGGGATTGGTTATAAAACTTCCGGGGTGAAAACATTGGCATTGGCGAAAAAACCGGGAAAACGTTTTATTTATCCCAGTGCCAAAAATGCAGCTAATGGTAAATACCCCTTAGCTAGATATTTGTATATTTATGTGAACAAGGTTCCAAATAAGCCATTACCACCCTTAGAAACTGAATTTCTAAAAATGGTTTTATCTAAAATCGGACAAGGGGTTGTGATCAAGGATGGTTATGTTTCTGTACCTGCCAAAAGAGCTAAGAAAGAATTGAAGAAATTGAAATAATTAGCTTATTATTTGGAGTCCAAAGCTAAAGCTTTGGACTTAAAATTGTATTTAAACTTTAATTAAGGGATTTACTTTCCTTAATAACATTGCCAAATGCTTCAATTTCTATGAGTCGCTTGGCATTCTGTTCAAGAAGCTGTCCATTATTTTTAAGTCCTTCGGTAATTGCTTTCGCAATCCCATCCCCCATCTTATCAGATCCGCATATTTCGAGAAGTCTAAAAGCGGCATGTAATCGAACGTCAATAGATGTTTCCGTATCAGTCATAAGGCTTTCAATAACATCCAAGGCAATAAGACCTAGATTGTCTAAGCGTTCCTTATACACTAAATCTGTATCATCTAGGGTTTCATTTTTATACATTATAGGAAATAAATAAAAGGTCGTTAGAGTGCAAGCTTAGCTTGCACTTAGATAATAAAGCCAGAACCAATCTTTATTTTAACTAAATAAAGACTATATTCAAAAAACAATTGTCAACTGGTTTGTAGGGACTACCATAATTTATAACTGAATAATCTGATATTTCAGTCTTCCATCTTTATTTCGCTCGACAAGAATTTTAGCTAAGCCTCTAATCTTGGAACTATTAACTCTATTAATTTTATCTAGCTTGGTTAGAAAAGTTCTCGTGGAACCAGGTATTGAAATTGTTACCGTTGCTGTAACTTCTCGTGTTGGATTCGCAGAATCATTGTAATAGTTTACTCCTACAAGATATTTTCCAACTTGTAACTTATTACAATCAGTATAGTAGTGTTCGGGGCCAAATCCATTGACATTGTCAACATCCAAATATCCGCTGTTTCCAGTTTTACTTCCATAGTAGACATGAGTTTTATCTGGCTCAATAACATGCAGATCGACATCATTCTGATTCTCAAGATTCCAAGTCAGAGTCACCGTAATAGAGCCAGTTTTGACTATTTGTGGAGGTTCTTCTAATTGGTTTAATTCTTGCTTAATCGCTTTGAGAAGTTCAGCACGAATATCATAATCTGGCGATAAATAAACCTCAGTAAAACTATGAGCTGGAATTGAACCAATATTGTCAACAATTTTGCCATTATCAGCCCGACGCAAAGTCCAATTTGCAGCTAATGAGCTTGGTACTAAGCTGATTATATCAAGGTGATTAGTTAGATAAGGAGTCTCTTTAGCCCCAACATTATTGGCTGGAGTTGCTACAGCAAATATACCGAAGCTTTTTATCGGAATCGCCGGTTTCTGGTTAGCAAGCATTTGTCGAGCTAAGTTAGTATAAAAATTTCCTTGTGAATGTGAAACTACTAACACTTTTTGTCCTTGTAAAATTGCTTCACGGTATTTTTCAACATGCTCATTTAATTCTGAGGCATTAATTTTATATTTCCAATTATAAACGAGTCGTGCTAAATCAACATACCAATGACGCGGGTTTGCTGATTCCAGCAATTTTTCAAATGCGTCTGATGAATAATTATAAGCTAAATCATAGCTTATGGCTTGATTAGCATAGCTATTACCCAAACTCAGAGCTAGTTCATTTTTCGCCGTAAAAGCTTGTTTAGGAGTTGTTAATTCTCCATTTTCAAACACTATTCTAAACTCTTCCAGTTCACAATTATTGGCATATACAAAGGAATTTATTAACATTAATACTATGATTTTAATATAATTTACTTTCATAAATTCTTCCTCAATCACATACTGGTTCAACTGGTTGCATAAAATATGCGCCGCTGATAAGTTTGCTGGATTCTAAATATTTGATTAACCGTTCTCTGGTATTAGTTGTCCAAGCTTCTATTTGTTTAGATAGTGCTTGTCTGGTTTCATAATCACGTACTGGATGGGATAAGATTTTAAAAGTGCAACTGGTTGCGCGTCCAATTTGTTCGGCAAATTTTAAAGCTTCTTCTTTAGTTTGAGCTTCCATAAATAGTTGTAAAGCACGAGCTTCTTGTTCGGCGGCACGTTTGATTTCTGGAGTGTCTGAAAACTTTTGCTCAATCAAGTGGTCAATATCATCGCGTATGCCATTACTATTTTCATCAGTTCCCTTTAGTCCCGTAGAAGTGTCTGCTTGTATTTCGGTTATTTCTGTGGTATCTGTAGTAGAAGTAGACAATTGTGTTGTGGGTGAGGAACTATTGTCATTACAAGCTGAAACTAAGAATATTATAAAAATAATGAATACTCTAATAAGCATAAAACCCTCCTTTTAATCGCAATTATTCTCATTAATAGCCTGAATGATACCCTTCATAGTTTTCAGATTTTCTGCTTGAAGAGCAGCGATTTCTGAAGCTTTATCGTTGTTGCCAGCACGAATAGCTGGCAAAATTTCAGTTTGATATGTATTTTTAAATCTAGCCCAAGTTTCTTGTAAAGTCAGGAGTTGAGCTGCCACAATTGTTTTTTCAAATGCTCTACTTGCTTTATCAATCTCCAGCTTTAAAGCCTCTTGCTCAGTTTTATCTGTTGAAATGAGTATCATCATTAAATTCAAACGAACAGCCGCTAGAGAGGTTTTGGCATCACAAAGAAAAGCTTTATCCTCAAAAGTTCTCTGAGGTTGAGGTTTGGGCGCGGAATTTTTCTGGACATCAACTTGATTTTCAACTTCATTTAACGCTTGTTCAATCGCATTCTTGGAGGTACTAGCAGTAGTTAATACTGAATCGGCAGAACTTAGCAAGGTATCAGATATTTTGTTGAATTGATTGCCTCCTTGGATTTTGTCCAATTGATACATTACATAAGTACTTTCTACGACATCTTTAATTTCTTTCAAGCTATGTTCTAGCT
>JAUXCJ010000344.1 GCA_030618965.1 Thiomargarita sp. | reverse complement strand
GTATCTGATTAACCACCACTGAACCAGCTCCGCCTTGTTTCAATTGCTGTTTCAACTCTCGAATCTCATTATTCAAACAACGAAAAGCCGCTTTCATATCGCCAATGGATTGAACCGCCTCAACATGATTAGCACAATCAGCAAAGCTTAATGATGGCAACATAAATAATAAAAAAATAACAGTAAATAAACGCATAATAGTTTCCTTTATTTAAATAAACAATGAACTGGGGAGCGATCTGTTAAAGGATCACAGGGATTGGTGGATGGTTCTTTAGGTTTAACAACGGGTTGATTAACTACTGTGGTTTGAGCTACAAAATAAAAATCACCTTCCATTGAAGAGTTTTCCCAAGGTATTTGAGCTTTATTGGTTGCTATTCGTACTGCTCGCCGTACTTTTCGGAACATTTTCCCAATTTCTACGCCTGGAATTTCCATATTAGCTAGTAGATATTTGGTATATAAACCATTGCGTTCACCCCTTTTGCCATCACTAGCAACACTATTTGGAGAAGTTGCATACGCAATTAATGTACCCACTGGGGCATTCATTCTTGCTAACCCTCTTGAACCACTACGAAAACTACGAGCAAAAGGATTATTGCGGCAAGCATCTAGAATCACAATATTTAACCGATTACCAGCACTGTCCAGTTTAGCCAATAAGCGATCAACATTAACACTTTCATAAGCGACTTCATCTTCATGTTGGATATTGGCATTTACTGGGATTAGATAATTTTTACCATTAACTTGCATTCCATGCCCAGCATAATAAAATAATCCAACCCCACCTTTAGCAATTAAATCGCCAAATTCACGAATACTGTCACCCATATCTTTTCGGGAGAGATTTTCTTTCTGAATAACATGAAATCCAAGCCGACGCAAACTTGTTGCTATATCGCGGACATCATTAACTGGATTATCTAATGGACTGTTTTTATAACTAGCATTGCCAATAACCAATGCATAACGCCCTTCTTCATTACGCCTTTCATTTTTAAAGCGAGTTACACCCCTTGGTTTAGGAGTTTCAGAATTTATATCAAATGTACGTGCTAAAGGGGATTTTTCAGTTGCGAAACTATTTGATGTGATGCAAGCTTGCAATAGCAATAACAGAGAAATAAGTACTATATTTTTTAACATAATAGAAATTCTAATGCATTTATATTTCAACAAAAAACTCAAATTTTTATTATAAAAGTTAGCTATTATTATTGTCAATTCAATTTTTACTGGTTGTTGGAATCCAAAACTTTAGCTTTGGCTGTACACAGAGTCCATTCCAACTTTTTCTTTATTAACTGTACATTTTAATGTACACTAACCAACCTAGATTATTTATTGGGTATTATCTTATGCTTGAAACAACATTTACTGAATTACGGAAAAACGCTAAATTATTATTTGACGCTGTGGAACAAGGGGATACGGTTAGGGTTTATCGTAAAGGTAAACCTATTGCTCACATTGTACCTGTTGCTAAGGAACTCCCTTCATGGAAACAGGAGATTAAGCCTTTTACTATTAAGGGTCTTTCTTTAAGTAAAGAGATTCAAAAAGATAGGATGGATTAATGAAAGTTTTTTTTGATACATCAGCCTTTGTCAAACGGTATGTTAATGAAGCTGGTAGTCAAGCAGTGGTCGAAATTTGTCAAAATGCTGATACAGTAGCACTGAGTATCATCTGTTTACCTGAAATTACCTCAACCCTTTGCCGATTGGTACGCGAAGGGAATTTATCAGAACAACAATACCACAATATCAAAACTTTGATTTTAAAGGATTTTGAAGATATAGATATTTGTGAACTCACGTCAGAGGTGATGCTGCATATCATTAGTTGTCTTGAAACAAATTCGTTACGCGCTATGGATGCCATTCATTTAGGCTGTGCATTAGCTTATGCACCTGATAAGTTTGTATCATCAGATCAAAGACAAATTAATGCTGCTCATGCTGTGGGGCTGACTGTGGTGAAAGTGTAAGTCAATTTAATATTAGGATGTGCGTGGACAATATCCCAAAAAGTGCCAAGTTCTATAACGCTGGTTTTATCGCCAAAATTAAGTACCATGTTTCTATCTGGAGATTGAACTGTTTGTTTTAACATCAATAAAAATTGATTTATGCTACTTTTTCCTGAGCTATTTGAGCCAAAAAACACTGTCAATGGTGCGAGGCGAATCCCTTAAGTCTGCGCCCAAGCTTTAAAATTGCGTATTTGTAAATGAGTGAGCATTTGTAGGCGGCGGCTACACAAGCTATCTTTTTAAGGCGATATTGCGGAAAGAAATCCCATTTTTACTATAATACTCATTAATATTTAAAACAGTAATTAGGGTTGCTTGTGAGGATACACCATTAAACCGTAAAATCATTTTTGTTGGAATATTGGAAATTAATGTTTTTATGATATCATAACCATGTGACGCAGACGAATTTGCAATTTGAATATAACTAGTTTGGTGTTCATTACCTTTTTCATCATAGAGTTTTGTATAAGTAGATATCTGAATTTTTCGATCTGCACCAAGCGATGTAACCCGCAATTCACACTCCACTTTTCCCCTTTTATTACCACATCCCAAAAGATCATACTTTATCTCACGCTCTGTCGTTGTTTGATTAATCGTTGGTTGTGAACCAGGTATCTGATTAACCACCACTGAACCAGCTCCGCCTTTTTTCAATTTCTGTTTCAACACTCGAATCTCATTATTCAAACAACGAAAAGCCGATTTCACATCACCAATAGATTTAATCGAATTAACACGATTAGCACAATCGGCTAAACTTAATGATGGCAGTACAAATAACAAGAAAACAACACTAAATAAACGCATAAGGATTTCCTTTATTTAAATAAACAATGAACTGGAGAGCGATCCGTTAAAGGATCACAGGGATTATTAGTGGATAAACTTTTATTATTAGGAGGTTCAGGCTTAGTAGATTGAGACTCAGGTTTTGGAGCTAGATTAGTTCCAATAACAAATACAAAATCTCCACGTGATAAATTATAATCTCGAATTTTGCCATATTGTGGAGTTTGATTTGTATGTTGTGGCACTTTGCCTTGTAAATATAATCCCAATTCTTGTCCAGTAATAT
>JAUXCJ010000421.1 GCA_030618965.1 Thiomargarita sp. | reverse complement strand
CCTTCGCCAATCTGTCATTTCGACCATCGGGAGAAATCTTAAGTCCTTGGAACATCAAGATTTCTCCCGATGGTCGAAATGACAAAATCAATAACTTAGGCAGGTTGGCGAAGGTATTATTAGTTAGAGAGTATTTGTTTTAACACTTAATTAGGGGTGCGTCAAGAAAGCTTGATTAAAAAATAGTCTCTTTATCCAGTCCTTCATGTTCTAAGATTTGTCGAAGACGTTTCAAAGCGGAAATTTGAATTTGTCGCACCCTTTCTCGGGTTAGCCCCATTTTTTTACCTATTTCTTCTAATGTTGTTTCCTCTCCCCCTTCTAAACCAAAACGATGTGCTATAACAGTACGTTGTTTTTCATTCAGTTGAGATAACCATAATTTCAGTTGTTCGGTCATTTCAGAATCTTGTAACAATAACATGGGATCAGGATTGTGTTCATCGGGAATGGTATCAATTAAAGATTTCTCAGAAACGCTGATAATAGGGCTATCTATTGATGTAACACGTTGATTAAACCGTAATAATTGTTCTATTTTTTTGGTTGGCTTATCAAGTGATTTTGCTAGTTCCTCGGTTGTTGGTTCATGATCCAAGCTTTGTGATAAAGTGGCACTGGTTCGTAAACAAGCACTAATGTCCTTAAAAATATGAACTGGTAAACGAATGGTGCGGGTTTGATTCATAATCGCACGAGCCATTGATTGTTTAATCCACCAGGTTGCATAGGTGGAAAAACGAAAACCTTTCTCAGGATCGAATTTATCAACAGCCCGCATTAAGCCAAGATTGCCTTCTTCAATCAAATCAAGCAGTGCTAAACCTCGGTGCATATAATGGTGAGCTATTTTAACTACAAGGCGTAAATTAGCTTCAACAATGTGATTACGTGCTTTTTCATCACCTTGCTGGGCGCGTCGCGCATACTTAATTTCTTCTTCCTTGGTCAAAAGCTGATGCCTACCAATTTCGTTAAAGTAAAGAGTGGTCGCATCTTTTACCGGAAGGTGCCTTAGTAATTCTGGTTCTAAACTATTGTCATCGTCACTTTTATCTGGAAGCAGCTCGTCATCATCATCCATAATTTACTTTTACCTTATCAAATAGCTGGGTATTAAATACATGAATATAGTTACCTCATTTATAAAATTTTATTCTATACTATTATTTTTATTATATTAACTATTAATTAATATTTATTATATTCCATGCTAAGTTTTTATAAAATAATGCGATCATAAGTTATCAACTTACCAAAATATTTGGCTTCAATCATAATGGGTTTGAATAATATTTATTGATTTTCTTTCAATATCCCATTATACTGCATAACCTTGATAATTTTCTTATCATAACCTTATATTTTTAATTAAGAAAGCGTTTTGATTAAAACCATATTTTTTATAATGAATCTATCCTAATGAGTTTTGAACCAAGTTCTGAGCAAAACAGATTAGAGACTGGCGCATCAAAAATACTTGCCATACAGTCACTTTTGACTGCTGGTGTTGCTTGGACATTTTATTTTTATCAGGGATTGCTACCCGCACAAGCCGCTTTATATGGGGGTTGTATTGTGATTTTTAATGTTTGGATCATGAATCGTCGGCTGCGAACTGCAGCTAAGATAGCGAAAATAGCCCCAGGACAGGAAGTTAAAGTATTTTATATAGCGGCTGTACAAAAATTTGTTTTTACCTTAGGATTTTTCATATTTGGTATGGGGCTGCTTGATTTGCCGCCTATACCTATATTGGTGGCGTTTGCCGTTGTCCAGATGGGTTATTTTTTTCATGGACAAGGTGCATCTCATAAATAGTTCTATCTTAATGGAGTAGCAAGCGTGACAGAATCAGGGCCTAGCTCCGTTGAATATATTCAACACCATTTGCATAATTTATCTATTGGTGAAGGTTTTTGGACTTTGCATTTAGATACTTTCTTTTTTGCTGCTGCTTTGGCAATTTTACTGGGCTGGGCAGCAAAAAAAGTGGGTGATAATTTAGACCCGGATAATCCGAAAGGGTTGCAAAATTTCCTTGAAATTTTACTGGATTTTGTTGAGACACAGGTTAAAGATGCTTTTCATGGTTATAATCCGCTGATTGGTCCCTTGGCTTTTACACTTTTTGCGTGGATTTTTTTAATGAACGCAATGGACTTGTTACCAGTTGATTTATTACCTTGGTTAATGAGTTTTGTTGGTATTCATTATTTAAAAGTTGTACCAACAGCTAATTTAGATACCCCTTTAGCATTAGCAGGTAGCATTTTTGCGCTGATTATTTTTTATAATATCAAAGTGAAAGGGCTATGGGGTTTTATTAAGATGTTTTTATTTCATCCCTTTGCCGCTGGTAATGTGATCGCTAAAATAATCTTAATGCCAGTCAACATTATGATGACAACGATTGAGGAATTAGCGAAACCTGTTAGTATGGGATTGCGTTTATTTGGTAATATGTTTGCGGGAGAATTGATTTTCGTCTTGATTGCCTTATTGCCTTGGTGGGTACAATTTGTACCTGGAGGTCTTTGGGCTATATTCCATATTCTTATTATTACTTTGCAAGCCTTTATCTTTATGCTGTTGACGATTGTTTATTTGAGTATTGCACATCAATCAATGGAT
>JAUXCJ010000390.1 GCA_030618965.1 Thiomargarita sp. | reverse complement strand
ATTTACGGATTCTGATTACCCCTTAGATAATTGACCCACAATTCGGATTTACCGAAACTACTTTTCTTAGAATTTGGTCAACTTTTATTTAAAAACATGCAAAAAAAACCAACAAATATTGACACGGTAGAAAAGGTTGAGAAAAAGAGTTAAAACCGTGAAAGATCATAGATTTGCGACGCCCTCGGCAAGCCTCGTTAGATACGATTTAAATTGTGGATTCGGGGCTCTCAGAATTTACGATCTTGCACCTATGTATCTTGCGGTTTGTTTGATATTTAAAAATATAGCAGCATTATTTGACTCCTATCGCATTGCGTAGTGAAGCTTGGGAATCTGTTATTTTGCGGCATTTACGTTATGGTGGGCGTTTATTGGGCATTTGTGGAGGTTTTCAAATGTTAGGGCACAGTATTGATGACCCATTAGGATTGGAAGGGCAACGCAATTGTATTGCCGGATTAGGATTATTGGATATAAAAACAACATTAACACCAGAAAAAACCTTGCGTAATGTTTCTGGTCATTTAACATTCGAGGATAATGCGGTTGTGAGCGGTTATGAAATTCATGCTGGCGTGAGCAAGGGAGAAGGATTGAATAAACCTTTAATACAATTTGACGATTATACCGATGGAGCGCGTTCTATAGATAATCAAATTTGTGGGACTTATTTACATGGTTTATTTGAATCTACCACAGCGTGTAATGCATTATTACGTTGGGCTGGGCTGGAACATCCAACAACGCCAGATTATCAGGCTTTGCGTGAATCCGATTTAGAACGTTTAGCCGATACTATTGACCAACATCTTGATCTAACTAGTATTGATAATTATATTAATAAGTAGGTACACATAAATCTTTTCACATTTTGAGGACGTGTAAGTTTGATTGTAGGGTGGGCAACGTCTTTTTGTTGCCCACCTAGGAACTACCAAAAATTAAATAAAAAAATGTCTATAATTAATCTAACCAATATTAGTATGGCCTTCGGGCATGTTCCTCTATTAGATAAAACCGAGTTACGCATAGCACAAGGTGAGCGTGTTTGTTTGATTGGGCGTAATGGTGAAGGTAAATCTACCTTATTGAAAATAATAAATGGGGAAATCAGTCCTGATTTAGGGAATATTGAATACCAATCAGGTGCAAAAATCGCCTTTTTAAGCCAAGAACCGCATTTTGATGCCAATGATACAGTTTTTCGTGCGGTTGCAAAAAGTTTGGGTGCTGCTGGAAAGTTAGTTGAAGAATATCATGAGCTTATAGAACAAATGACTCATGACACCGATGAGCGTTTATTAGCAAAACTGGAAAAAGTTCAGCATCGTCTTGAAGCTGAAGATGGTTGGAGTTTGGAGCAGCGCGTTGAAACGGTTTTGTCAAAATTAAAGTTGCCGACAGAACAGATTGTAGCTGAAATGTCGGGCGGATGGAAGCGGCGCGTAGCTTTGGCGCAAGTTTTAGTCATTGAGCCAGATTTATTATTATTGGATGAACCGACTAATCATTTAGATATTGAAGCGATTACTTGGCTGGAAGAGCAGTTATTAAATTTTAATGGTGGCTTGCTTTTTATTACTCATGATCGTCGGTTTATGCAGCGCATTGCGACGCGCATTATTGAGCTAGATCGTGGCAAATTAACCAGTTATATTGGGGATTATGCGACTTATTTGCGCCAAAAAGAAGCGACTTTAGCTGCTGAAGCAACTCATGCTGCTAAGTTCGATAAGTATTTGGCACAAGAAGAAGTTTGGATACGTCAAGGAATTAAGGCGCGAAGAACCCGTAATGAGGGGCGAGTACGGGCTTTAAAAAAATTACGCGAACAACGTTCCCAGCGTCGTGAAGTTAAGGGTAAAATTAATTTAAATCTGAATCGTAGCGAATTGTCAGGAAAAATTGTCATTGAAGCTGAGGAGATTAGTAAGAATTACGATAACACGCAATTGATAAACAACTTTTCAACAGTGATTATGCGTGGAGATCGTATTGGCTTAATTGGTGCAAATGGAACTGGTAAAAGTACCCTACTAAAAATCTTGCTTGACGAACTGCCTCCAGATAGTGGTAGCGTCAAACATGGAACTAAATTGAGTGTCGCCTATTTTGATCAACTCCGTGAGCAGCTAAATCCAGAAGATACCTTGATTGATGCGGTTGCAGAGGGCAGCGACACTTTGATGATTAATGGTCAAAATAAACATGTCATGTCTTATTTAGGTGATTTTTTGTTTCCCCCCGCACGCGCACGTTCTAAAGTAAAATCCCTATCTGGTGGCGAGCGCAATCGTTTATTATTGGCGCGTTTATTTACCAAACCTGTGAATGTGTTGGTGCTAGATGAACCCACGAATGATTTAGATGTGGAATCCTTAGAATTATTAGAAGAACTCTTATCAGCTTATTCAGGCACATTGCTACTTGTAAGCCATGATAGGGATTTTTTAGATAATGTCGTGACATCAACCATTGTCTTTGAAGGTGAAGGCAAAATCCAAGAATATGTAGGCGGTTATCAAGATTGGCTTAGACAACGTAGCCAACCCAAGTCCAAACCTAATACGCCATTATCAAAAGAAAAACCTGAAAAACCCAAAACGCAAAAATTAGGCTATAAAGAACAACGCGAATTAGAGGCTTTACCTGAATTTATTGAAAATTTAGAATCTACACTCGACACGTTACAAACGAAAATTAGTCAAGCTGATTTTTATCAAGGTGATTCTGAAGAGATTAATCAGACTTTAGCAGAGATAAAAAAAGTGGAAGCTGAACTACAAGCTGGCTATGAACGATGGGAAGTTTTAGAATGAATGAATGATTTGAAATTTGTTTTGTGGAAT
>JAUXCJ010000357.1 GCA_030618965.1 Thiomargarita sp. | reverse complement strand
AGTTCTTTTAGGATGGGCGGGAGTTTTAGTTTGTCAAAATTGGGGATTTCAGCTTCGAGACGACGGATTACTAAGCCATGACAGCTTTGTTGCACGAAGGCATTGACACGAAAGCGGCTCAAGCCTGGTGGTTTAATAGCAAAATTACATTCCTTAGTTTCTTCGTATTCTTTGAGTTGTTTCTCATTCATAATGCAATGAGTCAAGGCCATAGATTCTTTGGAACTTAAAGGCTTTTTTGTTAGGGGGGTCATTTTGCCTTTAAGTTTCATCGCTGGTGGAAATTCAGCAGTGATAAATAAGTCTGAACCACCTTCTTTGGTCATTAGTTTGAGCAATTTTATCATAAAATTCATTGCTTCATCTCTGTTCATCTGGCATTACCTTTTTTGTTGGTTTATGGATGGGCTTCTAATTACTCAAATGCTGGATTCTTTTTATTGGAGGCAAATGAACGGGCATTTTCTTTTGTGATGAGTCTCTTTTTGATGAGATTGAGAAGACATTGATCTAAGGTTTGCATACCATCTTTTTGCCCGGTTTGTATGGATGAGTACATTTGGGCAACTTTGCTTTCACGAATCAAGTTACGAATAGCGGTGGTGGCTACCATGATTTCATGGGCAGCAATACGCCCACCGCCTACTTTTCTTAGTAATACTTGAGAAATTACGGCTTGTAGAGATTCGGATAACATGGTACGAATCGTAGGTTTTTCAGCAGTGGGGAAAACATCAACGAGACGATCAATGGTTTTTGCAGCTGAACTGGTATGCAATGTACCAAAGACGGCGTGGCCTGTTTCTGCGGCAGTTAGTGATAGGCGAATGGTTTCTAAATCACGCAATTCACCGATTAGAATGACATCGGGGTCTTGACGCAATGCGGCTCTTAAGGCGTTTTCAAAACTTAAGGTATCGCGTTTATATTCGCGTTGGGTAATTAGACAGCGTTTGCTTTGGTGAACAAATTCAATTGGGTCTTCGATTGTGAGAATATGCCCATATTCGGATTCATTGCGGAAATTGATCATGGCGGCTAATGTGGTTGATTTACCGGAACCCGTCCCCCCTGTTACAGTGACCATGCCTTTATGTGTCATGGCAAATTTTTTAAATATTGGGGGCGCATTCAATTGATCTAAGCTTAATATTGTTGAGGGAATGGTACGAATAACCATGCCAGCGCCACGATTTTGGACGTAGGCATTGACACGAAAGCGTGCAACGTTTGGAATAGCAAATGAGAAATCACATTCCATGTATTTTTCATATTCTTTGCGTTGGTTGTCATTCATGATGTCATAAATCATGTCGCGCACTTGCGTATGATCAAGGGATGGTACATCAATTCTACGCATATCCCCGTCCACGCGCACCATAGGTTGCACTCCGGCTGAGATATGAAAGTCAGAGACTCCATTTTTGACACCAAAAGTGAGTATATCGGTGATATTCATAGGATAGGATTTCCAGTTATCAGTTGTCAGTCATTACTTGATTGAGTATAGAACGGTGATATTTAATCATATCTTGAGGTGGATATGCTACTATTACGTTTATTTTAAGTCACTATTTAATAGCTATGCTCAATATTAAACATTTGCAATGTATCCGAGACGATAGGGTGTTGTTTGATGATTTAAATTTTAGTCTGGATTCGGGACATTTGCTCCAAATAGAGGGACGCAATGGTAGTGGTAAAACCAGCTTATTGCGTATTTTGTGTGGTTTAACTTTACCGACGGAAGGTACAGTATATTGGAAAAATGAGGATATTCAAGAAACTCAATCAAATTATTGGGCGACTTTGGCTTATATCGGACATCATCCGGGTGTTAAAGCTGAGTTGACACCGTTAGAAAATTTAGCAATGGCACAAGCTTTGTCAATCAGCCCAAATTCTATTAGTTTGGTTGAGGCTTTAGATAAGGTGGGTTTGTATGGTTTTGAGGATGTGCCTGCTCGTACTCTGTCTGCGGGGCAACAACGTCGGGTTGCTTTAGCCCGATTATTAGTGAATGATGCGAAATTATGGATACTTGATGAGCCATTTACGGCTTTGGATAAAGCAGCTATTCGTATGATTGAGATGATGCTTGATGAACATGCAAGGCAAGGAGGGATGGCTGTTTTAACTTCGCATCATACTGTTAATTGTGTCCATGCTAGTATATTGAAACTTAGCGGCTAAAATGCAACTTATTGTTACACAACGTATTCTTGGTTTGCTACTGATTTCATTTAGTTTCACTTTGTTTCCCCCAATAGGGGTGTCATTGTGGTATCAAGATGAAGCTTTATGGGCATTTATTGTCGCTTTTTTAGTTATGTGTGGGATTGGAGTCGTCCTTTGGTTTCCAGCTAGAGATGCTAAAAAAGAACTGCATTTGCATGATGGTTTTATGATTACGGCTATGTTTTGGATTGTCCTCAGTATGGTGGGGGCATTGCCGTTTCTATTTGTGCCGAATCTAAGTCATGCTCAAGCGGTGTTTGAGGCTGTTTCTGGCTTTACAACTACTGGGGCGACGGTGATCAGTGGCTTGGATAGTTTGCCTCAATCTATTTTGTATTATCGTCAACAATTGCAATGGTTAGGGGGCTTGGGGATTATTGTTTTAGCAGTGGCTGTTTTGCCTATGCTTGGTATTGGTGGTATGCAATTATACCGAGCAGAAACTCCTGGACCGATGCGTGATGAAAAACTGACACCTAGATTAGCGCATAGTGCTAAATCCTTGTTGTATATATATATTATTTTAACAATCAGCTGTGCGCTCGCCTATTGGATGGCAGGTATGACTTTATTTGATGCTATAGGACATAGTTATTCTACTGTTGCAACTGGTGGTTTTTCTACCCACGATGCGAGTTTAGGTTATTTCAATAGTCCAGTGATAGAAATCATTGCTATGGTATTTATTATTTTGGGTAGCCTGAATTTTACGGTGCATTTTGTTGTATGGCATAAAAAGGATTTGCGCCAGTATTGGCGTGATATTCAGGGGCGTGT
>JAUXCJ010000339.1 GCA_030618965.1 Thiomargarita sp. | reverse complement strand
TTTTTTAGCCCATTGGTTAACTACCCATTCGCCATCTTGTTTTTCAGCAACACGTAACTTGCCTGTATCAAGTAAAGCCAATGTTTCAGTAACAGCATCTTTAATTTCGTGACTGACATTCTGTGATGTGAGTGTTGCACGATTGTCAAAAGCTGGCTCAATAATATTTTTTAAATGATCCATAAAAATACCGAGTTAAATTAATTAGAGAGTTTTAATAAAAGTACAAATTCGTTGCGCCGCTTCAACGCATTCATCTAAAGGTGCAACCAGGGCGATACGGATACGATTTTGCCCTGGATTAATACCATGAGCGGTACGCGACAAAAAGCTGCCTGGTAAAACTGTGACATTTTGTTGTAAAAATAATTCCTGAGCAAATTCATCATCAGCAATTGGCGTTTCAGCCCATAAATAAAAACTCGCGGGCGGACGGCTTACTGGCATTACTGGTGCTAAAATATCCATCACTGCATCATATTTTTGTCTATATAATCTACGATTGGCTTTAACATGCTCTTCATCATCCCAAGCTGCGATACTTGCAGATTGCACTACCAACGACATGGCACAGCCATGATAAGTACGATAAAGCAAAAACTGACGGATAATATCAGCATCACCCGCGACAAAGCCAGAGCGCAAGCCGGGCACATTTGAGCGTTTAGACAGACTGTGAAATACAATACAACGCCGATAATCTAAGCGTCCTAATGCCGCGCAAGCTTGTAATAATCCCACTGGCGGCTGCCCTTCATCTGCATAAATTTCAGAATAACACTCATCAGCAGCTATGATAAAATCATATTTATCTGCATAGTCAATCAAATTTTGCAATGCCGGCAAATCAAGCACAGTACCACTAGGATTATTAGGTGAACAAATATTCAATAATTGGCAACGCGCCCAAATTTCCTCTGGTACATTGGCAAAATCAGGTTGAAAATTAGTGTTTTCTAAACAATTGATATAATATGGCTTAGCGCCGGCTAATAAAGCGGCACCTTCATAAATTTGGTAAAAAGGATTAGGCATCAAGACTAAAGGCTTTGATACTTGTCGATCAATCACACATTGTGTAAAGGCAAATAGTGCCTCACGAGTACCATTAACAGGTAAAATATGTTGATTAGAGAGACTATCAATAGGCAATTTAAAACGCTGCGTTAGCCAGTGTGTTATACTCTGACGCAAAGCAACGCTGCCCCTTGTGCTTGGATATTTACCCAGCCCATAATCTAAAGAGCTTGTCATAGCCTTAAGGATTAAATCAGGCGCAGCATGTTGCGGTTCACCAATAGAAAGATTAATCGCATGAGCCCTCCCCCTAGCCCCCTCCCTATGGGCGGGGGAACTCCACCCCAGTGGGGTGGATTCAGGGGGGGAACACTCAATTGCATTTTTTTTTAGTTGAGCTAATTTTTCAAAGGGATAGGATTGTAATAATTGAAGATCGGGATTCATAAGTGTAGCTATTTTGTGGCGACTCTAGTCGTTATTTACAAGAAAACTCTATTATAGGCGATTGAGTTTATGGTATCCAAATCAACAGGGGCATTGCGACTGAGCCAATGATGTTCTACAATATTAGTTTAATAATGATAACGACATAAACTGTATCGCTACTAAAAGCAGTGATTTTATTATGCTTTTTAAGAAATGGGCCTTGTGCCCATTTTTTTGTTTTGGCGAGGAGAATAAGTTTGTTAGATAAAAACTTAGAAAAATTAATTGCCCCCGTTGTCAAAGCATTAGGCTATGAATTAGTGGGTGTGGTACGTTTATCACAGGGAGGACGTAATGTTCTTGTGCGTATATATATTGACCATCCCAATGGGATTACGCTTTCAGACTGTGAGCAAGTTAGTTATCAAGTAAGCGGGCTACTTGATGTCCAAAATCCAATACAGGGTCATTATACATTAGAGGTTTCCTCCCCCGGGTTGGATCGGCCTTTGTTTACGCTAGAGCATTTTAGACAGTTTATAGGGCATAAAGTCAAAGTACGCCTGACTCGACCCTTAAAGACGCGACGCCATTTCACGGGGCTATTACAGCGAGTTCAAGCACCTCAAAGCGTAATAGTGTTGGTGGATGGGACGGAATATAGCTTGCCTTATGATCAGATAGATAAGGCACATATTGTGCCTGACTGAAGAACCACATTAATAAAGACAATAAATAATCGGTTCGATAAGGGAGGTGATTATTATGAATAAACAAATTCTCTTGGTCGTCAATGTCGTATCTAACGAAAAAGGCGTGAGTAAAGAGGTGATCTTTAATGCTTTGGAATGTGCAATAGCAAGTGCCACTAAAAAGCATCATGGTAATGAGATCGACGTGCGGGTAGATATTGATCGACGCACGGGTGACTATAGTGCCTTCCGTCGTTGGGAAATAGTTGATGATGATCAGGAGGAATTAACAGAAAAACAAATGACTTTAAGAGACGCGATAAAATCTTCTCCCGATATTGGTATTGGGGAATGGTTTGAAACACCAATAAAATCAGTAGGTTTTGATAGAATTGATGCACAAACAGCCAAGCAAGTGATTGTGCAAAAAATTAGAGAAGCCGAACGGGCACAAGTTTATGAAGCCTATAAAGATCGACAAGGTGAATTGATCAGTGGCATTATCAAACGTATAGAACGTGGCAATATTATCTTAGACTTAGGAGAAAATGCCGAGGCACTTATTCGACGGGATGAAATGATTCCCCGTGAAACAGTACGTCCTGGTGATTATCTGCGTGGCTATTTGCACACTGTACGTCCAGAACCACGAGGACCACAATTATTCCTATCTCGCACGGCGAATGAATTATTAATCCAATTATTTAATTTGGAAGTGCCTGAAATCGGAGAACATTTTGTTGAAATTGTCAATGCCGCCCGTGATCCCGGTTTACGCGCTAAAATAGCAGTAAAATCTAAAGACCCGCGTATTGATCCTGTCGGTGCCTGTGTTGGGATGCGTGGTTCACGAGTTCATGCTATCTCCAATGAGATGGCTGGTGAACGAGTGGATATTATTACATGGGATGAAAACCCAGCACAGTTTGTGATGAACGCTATGGCACCTGCGGAAGTGGTTTCTATCATTATTGATGAAGAAAGTCATAGCATGGATGTTGCAGTACAAGAAGATAAACTT
>JAUXCJ010000064.1 GCA_030618965.1 Thiomargarita sp. | reverse complement strand
GTGAAGGGGGAAAAGAAGAAACACTCATTGCTGGTCAATACTATCATGTGAAAGCACTCAAAGACCCCTGTGGTCCTTGGTGTCGCTTCAAAGAAAGTACTGAACGGCTGTATCAGAAATTGACACTAAAAGCACCAATCACCGTGACAGTGACTTCTGTATTTACCAGAAGCAAACAGGCCGACAAACCTCTACAGCTTCGCATGTCGCTCGCTGCCAGTGAAGGTTTTGATTACCCGTTTTTTTTGTTTTGGCATGACGGGGCGATTCCACTTTTTTGGGCTGGTGGAAAGCCACCGTATCAAGTGGAAGTGACTAACCCGGTTGGAGAGCGAATTGTGCAGAAAACAGTGGAGACCAACACGTTTGTTCTGCTAGTGGAAAATCCCACTGTGAATCAACCATACACATTGACGATTTCATCAACCAAGATTGAGCCTTATCGGAAAAAGCTGATTTTTACAGTGCCGCCTTTTCCGCTTGATCCTAAAGCCGACAAATTTCAGGTGTTCGCCACCTTGTTGCTTGATGAGAGTAAAAATTGGCGATTGGAAATCTGGCGACAATTAGCTACGATGCAAGACAATGAGGTGCGAAAGGATTTTGAGACACATTTGATTTTGGATGATTTTTCAGTGGATTAGCGCAGCGTAATTCACCAATACCATAAGGATCAAAGATTAGAATCACGGATTTTACGGATTTCACAGATTTCGCGGATTACTGATTTTAACTTTTTAAATCAGTATATTATGTTTTTTTTAATCCACGCAACTGTGCAATCTATCAAATCCGCGAGGTTGGCTCTTAACAAGATGACACTACCGTTTTTTTTAATCCGCGAAATCTGTGAAATCCGTAAAATCCGTGATTCTGACTATGAAAGGAGAAGATAATGAAACTAAAAAAATGGTTTTTCTGGATAATCGTTTGTTTGGGTTTAATGACTTCGGTTGCCCAAGCAGCTACCCAAGAAGAACAGCTAGAATTAGCGAAAATCTATAACAACCAAGTTATCCAATATTATCAGCAAGGACAATTTCAAAAAGCACTGCCCTTGGCTGAAGAAGCCTTTAAAATCAGGGTTGAAATACTCGGCCACCAACACCCTAACACACTTACCAGCCTGAATAATTTGGCGGCAATTTACCACGTCTTAGGCCGCTTATCCGAGGCTTTGCCTTTGTTTGAAAACGGCTATCACTTAACAAAAAAGATGTTGGGCGAAAAACATCCTGATACCTTGGATATCCTTAATAATTTGGCCATTGTTTACCGTGAATTAGGCCGTTTATCTGAAGCATTGCCTTTGCTTGAAAACTGTTATCGCTCTAGCTCCGAAGTTTTAGGTGAAAAACATCCTAATACCCTGATGAGTCTTGATAATTTAGCTTCAACTTATCAACTTTTAGGTCGTTTATCAGAAGCCTTACCTTTGTCCAAAAACGCTTATCGCTTGTATAAAGAGGTGTTGGGCGAAAAACATCGTGATACTCTGATTAGTCTCAGCAATTTAACTTCAATTTACCAAGATTTAGGCCTTTTTTCGGAGGCATTGCCTTTATTTGAAAAGGAATATCGCTTACGTCGAGAAGTGTTAGGCGAGAAACATCCTGATACTCTCGTGATTTTTAATAATTTAGCTTTAGCTTACCAAGATTTAGGCCGATTATCTGAAGCATTACCTATGTTTGAAAAGAGCTATCTCTTGGGTCAAGAGGTGTTAGGCGAGAAACATCCTCATACTTTAACCAGCATTAATAATTTAGCTGTTATGTATAAAGATTTAGGTCGTTTAAAAGAGGCGTTCCCTTGGTTTGAAAAGGGCTATTATTTGCGTCAAGAAGTGTTAGGCGAAAAACATCCTCATACCCTTCAAAGCCTCAATAATTTAGCTTTTATTCACCATCAGTTAGGACACTTATCTAAAGCATTGCCTTTGTATGAAAAAAGCTATCGTCAACGCTCCGAAGTGTTAGGCGAGAAACACTATGATACTCTTGAAAGTCTTAATAATTTCGCTTTAATCTACAAAGATTTAGGCCATTTATCTGAGGCATTACCTTTATTTGAAAAAGGCTATCATTTATCTTTGGAAGTGTTAGGTGAAAAACACCCTCGTCACTTGGGGGCCTTGGTTAATTTAGCTTCAATTTACAATGATTTAGGCCGTTCATCTGAGGCATTTTCTCTGTCTAAAAAAGGCTACCATCTATTTAAAGAGGTGTTAGGAGAAAAGCACCCTTTAACGCTGACTAGCCTGAGAGGGTTAGCTTATGCCTATCTCAAACAAGGCAACATTAATCAAACCATTAAACATCTTGAAAAATTTGTAGAAGGCGTCGAACAGTTACGAAGTGGCGATTTATCCGCCGAAAACCGCCAAGCATTATTTAAAAAGAGGGTATCTATCTACTTTGTACTTTCCGGTATGTATATTCGTCAATCTCGATTCATTGACGCTTTCCGCCTAGCCGAAATGAGCAAATCCCGCACTTTACTAGAATCATCAGCTACCAAACTCGCCGCCTGGCAAAGTGGACTTACACCCACAGAGCAACAACAACTACAAAACTTTGAGGCTCGTCTAGCCTTTTTAAACAATCGGATTGCTAAAGTATTAGAAAAGAATCGCCTTGATGACAAAATTCGCTTGTCAAGCGAAAAAAACCAATTGGTTAGTCAATTGGCTCAGTTCAAGCGTGAATTAAAAGCCAAATACCCCAAATACGCCCAACTTAGCGAGGTACAGATAATCGGTGCTAAAGAGGGGGCAAAACTTATCCAGTCAGACACTCTACTTATCAGCTATTTGCTAAGCGACTACAATCATGTGCTGGTTTTCACGCTGGATGTTACCGGCAATTTGCAAGTCCATGACTTAGGCGAAATTGCGAGACTTGAGCAAACGCTGGAAACCTACCGTGAATTATTGGCTGCCAAATATTCGGTCATTCAATTACGCAGTATCTGTTACTATGCCAAAGTTGAATGTAAAACGGTTTGGCAAATAGCCGATGGTAGTTTTGTCATTGGTAACAAACCTAGCCGCGATAAAAAGCCAAAAAAAGTGAAGAGTTTAGATGAAATTAGCCGCGACTTAGCCCAAAAATTCCTCGCGCCTTTAAAAGAGCGTCTAGGCAACTACCGGCGTTGGATAATTTCTCCCGATGGCGCACTGGCACTAATACCGTTTGAAACCCTGATACTAGACGAGCAGCCCGTTATCGCTAAACACGAAATCAGCTACGTGCAATCTCTGTCAATACTAGCACTACTTAAACAACGCGAACAAGATTACCAAAGTCTCAAAGGCCGCAAGACGCTGTTGGCAATGGGCGCACCGCGATACCACTCGTCAGAGCAACCTCCTAAAAACTGCGATAGAGCCATACGCGCCCCCAATATTGACCTTGAAACCTTAAACCCGCAAGACTACCAAAGTGCCTTAAAGGAGTTAAACGACAAATGGTGTAATCTCCTTGGTGCAAAAAAAGAACTGGCGGCCATGAAAAAGCTGTTTACTGATAGCACTATTTATCAAGGAGCTGAGGCAAGCGAAGCCAAACTGCAAAGCCTCAATAAAATCAAAGCGTTGACCCGTTACAAATACTTAGTCTTCTCCACACATGGCTATCTCAGCCCTCAAACTCCCGCTTTGTCCGCCCTCGTCTTAGACTTACTTGATACCACTGACAAGGCGGATGGCTATGTCACCGCTGGCGAATGGCCGGGCTACGATTTAAAAAGCGACTTGATGGTACTGTCCGCCTGTCAAACCGGGGTGGGAAAAGTGATGCGCGGCGAAGGAGTGATGGGATTGCCTTATGCCTTTTATGTGGCAGGTAACAAAAACACGCTGATGACGCTTTGGAACGTGGTAGATGATAGCACTGCCGAATTTATCAGCCGCTTTTTTAAGAAACTCAAAAATGGAAAGGGTCAAATTGAGGCTTTAACGGAAACTAAGCGGGAATTTCTGCAAATTGAAAAGTATCGACTGCCAGCGTACTGGGCGGCGTTTGTGTTGTATGGGATTTAAAAATCACCAACCGATTCGGAGAATCAAAATGGTAAGCAACAGATTGCATTTGCGCCATTTGTCAGTGCATGGCTTTAAGTCGCTTGATAACTTTCATGCCGATTTCGAGCCTACTCTTACTGTATTTATTGGTAAAAACGGGGCAGGAAAATCTACAGTTTTACAATTTTTGAGTTTTATTCAAGCATTTATCTCAGGTGAGCCGTTGCGTTTCTTTGAAGAGAGGGCTTGGCTACTTGAAAGCATTAAGCCTTTTTTTAAGAGTTCTCACCTGATTGAAGCTGTTCTCTCCTTTGGCAAAGAGGATGGAACTCAAATAATTTGGGATTGGAAGTGGGACTTTAAAGAAAATCTCAATCAAGGTGAAAGTCTTAAGTATCAAAACCAGCAGAAAAAAGTCGAAGTGTTCGCTTTGTCTGCCCTTGGCATCAAAGTGGGTGATAAGGTTATAGAAGGGTTACGCTTATCAGGTTCAATTTTTTCGGTGTTGGATACTGACATCATTAAGAATGAAGAAAGTCAGGCAATTGCGAAAGCCGTGCGAGAATGGGGACAAGGCATCTGTTCTCTTGAATTGATGAATCCTGCGATTATGCGCCACGGAGCTAGAGGTGCTTCTTTACATATGGGCTATCAAGGTAAAGGTTTAAGCGGTTTTATAGCGGGACTTTCGGAAATGCAAAAAGAGCGGATTGTGAAGCGATTGAACCTATTTTATCCCTCACTCAAAGCAGTTCACACGATTCAAAAAAGCACTGGTTGGATTAATTTGCAGATTGCCGAAAATTTTTCAAATACCCATGAGATTCCGGCTGAACATATCAGTGATGGATACTTGCGTCTCATCGCACTGGCATCATTACCAGAATTAAGTGAGAAAATCAGTCTAATATTGATTGATGAAGTTGAAGATGGACTTGAACCTCATATTTTACCTGATTTAATTGAGAACATTCATCAGGAGCAATTAGCACAATTAATTATGACTTCACATTCTCCTGTCTTAGTCAATCGGTTTAAAGCTGAACAAATACGTTTTGTCGCTCGCAACTTGAATGGCGCGGCGATTTCAGTCGGATTTGATGAAATCAATGAAATACAAAAAGACTTTGAATATCAAGGCGCGGGGGAAATTTGGTTTCATACTTCAAGCTCTACTCTAGAACAATGGGTTCTGGATGCGTTTTCTCGTCGTGAAAAAAGCGGGGAAATTTGATGAAAATACTCATTTGTGGAGAAGGTGAACATGATATGGGGGGAAAAGTCTATTGCTCTCGCAAAAATATTTATGAAATTAACGAAGGATGGATACAAAAATTCATCCGTAAAATCAAGCCTAATTTAAATATCGTATTTGAAACACGACATAGAAAGGAACTCATCTCCTTTGGTAAAAAAAAGCGATTCGGTTTAAAAGGACATGGGGATAAAGCATTTTCTGCTATGATGGTTGCGAAACGTGAGGGTTATGATGCTGTGGTTTTCATGGTGGATGCTGATACAAAAGACTTAAAACAATGGAAAATCAAATACCAAGAAATCTTGGCTGGCTTTAGCGCAGTAGCAGCGGCTCCTTTAGGGATAGCCTGCGTTCCAAAAAGTGCCTCAGAAAGTTGGTTACTTTGTGACAGTCAAGCTTGGGCGGCATTGGGATTGAGTGATTTCAAAGCACTCCCGAATGAACCCGAAATAATATGGGGCAAAAGGAACGAACCTAAAAGTAATCATCCTCATCAGTATTTTAAACGTATTTGTCAGAAAGCGAATATTCCAGACAATAAATATAGCCGTTGGGAAATTGCTGAACTGTCTGATATAAAAATTATCAAAGAAAAATGCCCCAATAGTTTTACAGCTTTTTACCAAGCACTGTATGTCCACAAATATGATGTTTAACTAAACGTTTTTTTCTTATAGGAACTATAAACGGTAATTAAGGTGTAGGTGTCACGATATCCAATTTACGCCTCCAAGGTATATTGTGAAATGCCAAAATAATTGTTGGGTTGCTACCGCAGAAAGAAAGAGGCGAGGCAGTGTTTGTAAAAAATGTATTCGAGGATAAAGTTTTTTGAAAAAAAACTTTATCCTCGAATGGGGATCTCATTTATCTTACATATACTGAGGAACGATGGGATATTGAGAGAAAGTAAACTAACGTAACCAGTTGAAATTATTAGCTACCCCAAAAGCGTTATAAAGAATAGAGTGTAATGTCAGGTCAGCCAGTTATTAATATTACCGTGAATATCAAGATAAAACGGCTTATTAACTGATGTTACGCACCCTGATTCTGCTCAATTTTATTGCCCCTCCCCTGAAAGGGGCTGACATACTAGCCTGGGGCAACGCCCCAGGATTGATTTGTTTAGAATTTAAGCCCTGAAAGGGCGATACATTATAATGTACCGCCCTTTCAGGGCTTTTGTTGCACGTTATTAAATCTAGGGCGTTGCC
>JAUXCJ010000112.1 GCA_030618965.1 Thiomargarita sp. | reverse complement strand
TGATTTAATGGTTGAAGATATTAATGTGTTTTATAATCATGATAATATGTTCAAGGCATTTACAGAATTATCTCAACAATTAGTGAATTTTATTGAACAAGGAATGAGCCAGCGGGATTGTCTGATTTTAAGCTTGTTTGGTAAACCTTATCCTGGTGTAGCGCAATTTAGAAGCGTAGAACAATTTGAGATAAGTTCTAATGAACGATTAATATTAGAGATAAATCAAGATTTAAAAGTGCTTATGGTAGCACCTGAGAGTTTGATAAAAATTTGGTATGATGGTATGCATGATGGTATTCAATTACATAAGTTGGATGAATTACCAGAAAAAGTGCGAAAACGTCAAGCTTATTTGTATTATGAATTGGAAGTGACAAACGATAGGGCGGCTGATTATTTGTCAGTTTATGTTGAAGACATCCTACAAGGAGATAATTATGAACTTACCATCTGGTTTACATGATTTGCTTGTGATGAGCGGCTTGTTTTCCCAAGTTAATACTGTTGAAGCTGCGGCAAAGGTGAGAAAATCATGTACTGAAACCTTGAACTCAATTGATAAAAGTTCTCAATATTTAGGGAAAATTATGGCGATTTATTTAGATGAAAAAGCCCAAATAGCGGGTTGGTTTGAACAGGGTGGTTATTGGACACAACCATTGTCCAGAGAACGCTATCCAGAAATTCGAGCCGCGAGCGTGATATTTGAGGATTGGATGAATCGCCTCAATCAAGTGGAAATTTTGGTGTTGCGTTCTTGCATTTTACAAGGATTTAAAGGGCCATTTAAAGACCCACAAAATCCTAAAAATTATCGAGATGAACAGGCACAAAGAGAGTTGCTTGGCAAATTTGAAGTATTAACTGGAAAACTGGAGGCTTCAAATTTTGATAGTCCATTTTTTATAACGCATTAAAAAGAAAAACACTATGTTAAATTTCAATCGTAAATGGTTTTTTGAATTTCTAGTTTTAATTGGTGTCGTCACTTTAATTATTTCATTTGCTGATAAAATTTCTTTCAGTCAAGATAGCGAACCTTTATTGGGCAATCCCTTAACCAGATGGTGGACTGCCATTGCTTTAACATTTTTATGGGGCTGTCACCAGTTCATGCATGAACTCCCTCTAAAAACTATTTTTGTGGCTTTGCGTCCTCAATGGTTGGTTTCTATTCTGACATTGTTTGTCATTTGGGCAGTTCTATATTGGGCTAATCCTACTTTTACACTGAATCAAAACACTTTTCAGCTTTTGCCTCAAGAGCCTATTTATCGTTTAGGCTTAATTTTTGTCTCGACTTTGCTTTGGGGATTTTATAATTTAGGTTTGCAACTGCCTAGAATTTTATTAATTGGCTCTGGCAATTCAGGCAATACTGCTTTACTAGAAAAACTAGCTGAAAGTTTGCCTAATGGCATACTCTCTGATATTAGTCAGAAAGAAATTGATGGTAGCAGTAGTTGTTTAGAACAATTTTTTGGCGAAAAAACTGTTTGGGTTTCGCTGCCTGGAAAAAACCAACAATTTAAACAAAAACTTAACCGTATCAATGCTTTAGTAATTACAGTTTCAGTGGAAGAATTTAATACTTCTAATTATGCCATTGATTTACAAGCTATTATTGATGAAATTTATCAAAACTCTGGTTTAATCCTACCAGTTTATCTGATGATCACTAAAATGGATAGATTAGTGGGCTTTACAGAGTTTTTTTCTCCAAAGTCTCCACTGGGTTTAAATTTCTATACTCGTCTTAAAACGGCATCAAAAAAGCAGTGCTTGGATATTTTGGCTCAGCGTTTTGAAGCTTTACAAAAAAATATAGAAGAATATGCTTTAGCAGTTCCTGAGCAAGTGACGGAAGAAATACATTTTCGGCGTTTAGTTTTGGTGGGAGAGTGGAAAATTCTGCAATCTCAATTGCAAAAATGGATTAGCACTCATCTTGATCTTGATAAAACTCACCTTTGTGGCATCTATTTTACCAGTGCCAAACAAAGCAATGCTGCTTTGGAAAGTCCATACCTTAATCAATTAGCGAATAAACTGGGTATTTCTACGCTTTCAATCACTCCGTTTACAAAGCAAAAACGGTTTATTAAAAACGCATTTAATCAAATTAGTGACAATATGACTCATCATCGTCCCCAAAAATTACCCTCAAGAAATATATTAAAAATAATCGCTTTCTTTTTTGCAATATTAGCTGTTGCTGGTGTTATTTTATGGAAATTGTCGCCCAAACCAGAAATCACTTTTGGCATATTAACACCCGAAACCAGTTCGCAAGAACAAATAAAAGTATTTTATGGAACTGAGCTAAAACTCAAATGGCAAGTACAACATGCCACTGAAACTCAGCTAATTATTGATTCCAAATCAACACCTGTTGAAAAAAATGGTATAAAAAAGCTGCTTGTTGATAAGCCAATCACAGCCACTTTGGTTGCAACCAAGTATTATTTATTTAATCTGCCAGTCAAGTTTTTTTCATTTACTGATCAAAAAACTATTACAATCAATCTTTTGCCACCAAAAGTAACTTGCATTAGCCTTGATGGGCAATGCCTTAGTCAGCCCATGAATGCAGACGTTTGTTATGGTAGTGAAAAAACTTTGGCTTGGGAAGTTATGGGCGCAAAAACGGTTACTCCCCATTTTCAAGGTAGTCAACCATCCAATCTTGAGCAGCCAGTCACCTTAAACATTAAAGAGCCTACAACTTTCACGCTTACAGCTACTAATGGTATTGATACGGTGAAGAGTGTGTTAGATTTACCATTGTCTTCACCTAAGATTGATTGTTTGGCTGTCAATGGGCAATGCGTTGAATATATTAATGATCTTTGTTTTGGAGAGACGCTCAATGTTGAGCTTAAAGCCAGTTGCTATCAATCCTTGACTAGTCAAGTGGATCAAGGTGAAACAATTAATGAGACGAAATTTTCCTTGACCCCTGAAAAACCGACTCAATTGAGTGTCGTTGCCAGTAATGGTGTGAGCGAGGTCAAAAAAGAGTTGGAGATTGGTTTTAAGCCACCAGTTGTCCAAACATTTTGTGGTCCTGCTAGGATGGTAGCATACGGAAGTGTTCAGTCATTTAATTGGAAGACTAGTTGTAGTGCAAAGGTTACCTTAAAACCAGTGGTCAAAAATGCGCCAATAAGCTTAGACGCTGAGGGTGAAATGTCATTGAAAATTGAGAATACACGCTATGCGTTGACAGCTTATAATCATTTGGGTGAAAACCCGCAAGTAGATAAACAGGTGATGGATATAAAAATAGCGGCTGCTGGTTTTGTGCCAATTAACCTTGCGGATAGCTCAGCCCCTTCATTTTTAATCCAGCGTCATGAAGTCACCCAAAAAGAATATCAAGCATGTGATACCTGTGAACAATTATCTAATCAGGTTTATGATAATCTATATTGTATCAATGATATTGATTGGGATAATAAATTGATTTTAGGACAACAAGGCAATAGTTCTAAAGCTATTGTTTGTCTTAATTATGAACAGGCTGAAGAACTTTTAGAAGAGGAGGATTTTGAAGGGTTTACTTATGAGCCGTTATTGGACAGTTTAGCAATCTCTGAACAAACACTGTCTCAATATTGTTGGTTGTCATTGGCTAATAGCGTTGTTTTTGGTTTGCCAGGAGGGAGTTTACAGCAGGAAAATCTCCCAGCAGTGTGCGTTTCTTGGAAAGATGCGGTGACTTATGCTAATTGGAAAAGCCAACAACAAGGTTTTAGCCTTTGTTATGATGAAGCTTTTAACTTACAGGCATCCTGTGACGGTTATCGTTTGCCCAAAAACCAAGAATGGCAATGGGCGGCTTTAGGAATTGAGTCTCAAGAGGATGAGTCTCAAGAAGAACAGTGGTTTCCTTGGGGAAAAGCGCGTTTAGATTGTGATAAATTGGGATTACAGTCTGATTGTGATCTACCTTTACCACGAAATGTGGAGAGCAACGCTCAAGATTTATCTCCACTGGGAGTAAACGATATGGGATTAAGCGTCAGCGAATGGGTGGACGAGCATGAAAATGAAGTTGCTATTGCCCGAGGTTTAAATTACACCACCTTTTGGCCACAGTTTACTGACTCTATGCGTTTTGATAAACATTTAGATCAAAATGAAAATTACTCTCTTGAAGATCGCGTGAGTACTATTGGGTTTCGCTTAGTTCAACGATTGGTTGAGTCTCCAGATGAAACTGGGGAAACCAGACAATGTATTTTGGAGTAAGCTTTAAGTTTGGATTCCAAAAAAAATTAAGGAGATGAAATGCCGCTACTATCAAGATTGGTTTTAAAGGGTTATAAGTCTATAAAACAAATAGAGATTGATTTAAATCACTTGAATGTATTTATTGGACCCAATGGTGCTGGAAAATCAAATTTCATCTCCTTTTTTAAAATGCTTAACGCCATTGTTAATGAACAATTAGGGATTTTTGTTCCAAAAAATGGTTTTGCTGATTCATTTTTACATTATGGTAGAAAGTCCACAGATGCAATTTTCGCTCAACTAGAATTTGGTGCTTATGGATATCGATTCACCTTAGAGCCAACCGCGAATAATAGATTTATTTTTACAGATGAAACCTTAATTTATCAAAAAGAGGGAAACCCTCTTGTGAAAAGTTTAGGCATTGGGCACGATGAATCGAATCTTGAAAAGTTGTATAACGAAAATAATGGCATTGCAAAGCATGTTATGCCGATTATCAAAAGTTGGCAGGTTTATCATTTCCACGATACCAGCAGAACAGCAAAAGTAAAACAAATAGGCTCAATTCATGATCATGCGTATTTAAGAGAAGATGCCAGTAACTTAGCGGCTTTTTTATATAAGCTGAAACTGAAGCATAAAAGGCAATATCAGGCTATTTGTTTGACGGTACAAAAAGTCACCCCCTTTTTTGGTGATTTTGTCCTAGAGCCAGCATTAGAAGACAGTTCATCTATTGAATTAAAATGGCGAGAAAAAGGGGGGGATTTCCCATTTACAGCGCATCATTTATCCGATGGCACACTGAGGTTGATATGTCTTGCGACCGTTTTACTTCAACCTGAGCCGCCAGCAAGCATTATTATTGATGAACCTGAGCTAGGATTACATCCTTTTGCCATCAATATATTAGGCGGCTTAATACGGAGTATATCGAAGTCAAACCAAGTCATTTTATCTACTCAGTCTGTTAGTTTGCTTGATCAATTTCAAGCGCATGATGTGATTGTGACAGAAAAAATCAATGATGTATCAATATTTAAGCGATTAAAAGATGAAGATTTGGAAAAATGGCTTGAAGATTATTCAAGTCAGTAACTGATGTTACGCACTCTAATTCTTGTCAATTTAATATTTTTCCCCTGAAAGGGGTTGATATAACAGCCTAGGGCAACGCCCTAGGATTTGATTTATATAAAATTTTAGCCCTGAAAGGGCGAGACATAATTGACATGAATTATTATCTATTGTTTCGCCCTTTCAGGGCTGGTATCTATAATAAACAAATTCCTAGGGCGTTGCC
>JAUXCJ010000088.1 GCA_030618965.1 Thiomargarita sp. | reverse complement strand
GTTATGGCAGTGGGTATTCGCCCTAATATTGAATTGGCTAAAAAAGCTGGACTTTATTCTGAGCGAGGCATTATTGTTAATGATACCTTACAAACTTATGATCCACGTATTTATGCCGTTGGTGAATGTGTACAACATCGTCATAAAGTTTATGGTTTAGTCGCTCCATTGTTTGAACAAGCCAAAGTATGTGCTAATCATTTAGCCAATCTGGGTTATGCCCGTTATGAAGGCTCTATCACTTCGACTAAATTGAAAGTGACTGGTATTGATGTTTTCTCAGCAGGCAATTTTCATGGTGGAAAAAATAGTGAAGAACTGATTTTTCAAGACCCCAGCCAAGGTGTTTACAAAAAAATAGTCGTTGAAGATAACCGTATTAAAGGGGCTGTTTTATATGGTGATACGATAGATGGGGCTTGGTATTTTCAATTGATGCGTGATGACGTGGATATCAGTGCCCAGCGTGATCGTTTACTTTTTGGACAAGCACATTTAGGCGATAGTGGACACAGTGAGACGGGTGCTGTGTCCATGATGAGTGATGATGCGGAAATTTGCGGTTGTAATGGTGTTTGTAAAGGGGAAATAGTTAATGCCATTTTTGAGAAAAAACTCTTTACTTTAGATGAGGTACGCAGCCAAACCAAAGCCTCTAGTTCTTGTGGTTCTTGTACTGCCTTAGTTGAACAATTACTTGCCTTTACCTTGGGTAGCGATTATTCAGCAACGCCGAAAACCAAACCCTTATGTGGATGTACTGAATACCCCCATGCTGATGTACAGCGTGTAATAAAGGAACAGCATTTAACCACTATCAGGGAAGTTATGAACTTTATGAACTGGACAACTCCAGATGGTTGTCATGTTTGTCGCCCAGCATTGAACTACTACCTGCTATGTGCATGGCCAGCGGAATATCAAGATGATTCCCAATCGCGCTATATTAATGAACGTATTCATGCCAATATTCAAAAGGATGGAACTTATTCCGTAGTTCCGCGTGTTTGGGGTGGAATTACCAATCCGAAACAATTACGGCAAATGGCTGATGTTGCTGAAAAGTTTAATGTACCTACAGTTAAATTTACTGGTGGGCAACGAATTGACTTCTTAGGTATAAAAAAACAAGACTTGCCAGGTATTTGGGCAGAACTCAATAAAGTCGGTTTAGTCTCTGGACATGCTTACGGTAAAGCCTTACGAACTGTTAAAACCTGTGTAGGCACAGATTGGTGTCGTTTTGGAACCCAAGATTCTACAGGCATGGGCATTAAACTGGAAAAATTGACTTGGGGTTCATGGACTCCGCATAAATTCAAAATGGCCGTTTCAGGTTGTCCTCGAAATTGTTCAGAAGCAACCATTAAAGATTTTGGCGTTGTTGCGGTAGATTCTGGCTGGGAACTGCATGTGGGTGGCAACGGAGGTATAAAAGTTCGCGTCACCGATTTACTCTGTAAAGTGGAAAGCGAAGCAGAGGTTTTAGAATATTGTAGTGCTTTTCTACAGATGTATCGTGAAGAAGCACATTACCTAGAACGTACTGCACCTTGGATAGAACGAGTGGGATTAGCCCATATTCAGAAAAAGATCGTTGAAGATGCCGATAAGCGCAAAATCCTCTATCAGAGATTTTTAGAATCACAAAAACATGCACAAACAGACCCTTGGGCTGAACGTGCGACAAAAGGTGTAGCTCAACATGAGTTCAATGTATTAAAAGACATCAGCACACAGCAAAAGGAGCTTGTTTAATGGCAAATAGGATTAATATTGGAACTATCAATGACATACCTAAATTAGGTGCGCGTGTTGTTCAAAGTACACAGGGTGATATTGCAGTCTTTAGAACTGCTGATGATGCTGTTTTTGCCGTATCAGATAGTTGTCCTCACAAAAAAGGCCCCTTATCGCAAGGCATAGTTTATGGTCACACAGTGACTTGTCCCTTACATAATTGGCGTGTTAATTTGGAGGATGGACAAGCCCTTGCACCTGATGAAGGCTGTACTGGACGTTTTACAGTTCACGTTGAGGCTGATGGGCAATTATTTTTAGAAATGTGAGCTGATATTCCGTACAGCACGAGCTATTCCAACAAAGTGCATTCGAGGCTAAATTTAAAAAATAAACTTTAGCCTCGAAATAATATTAAAGATTAGTTCTTAGCGAAAAAATACGTGGTAGCAAAATGCTGGTGTGAAGCCTGTGTTAATCAATCCCACATAGGAAGTCCACTCGGTACGCTTACAGGAACATCTTTGCGAAGATCGATACACTCAAAATCAGTCAGCGTATACAGAAATGCCATGAGGGCAGAAATTTCTTTATCGTTTAGCTCTACTGGCTCGATTTCAATAGCATCGGCGATGGCTTGACGACGATCCTCGTAGCTATGTGCAATAAAATCATAACGATCTAGGTATTCTATTGATGGCAAAATGGCTTGGTTCGTATCATAGTTATGCAACGCATATACTGGGTTTAGGTGATGGCGCACCATCGATTCTAAGCTGTTGTAAGCACCATCATGTCCCCAAGGGCCAGTTAATGCCACCTGACGTAGGGTTGGGGTACGAAACTTAAAGCGGTCGCCCTCATTATTTGTGACTCGCTCACGACCAAAGTCATCATGTCCGTCGGTGTAGCCCGGTAAATTATCCCCTTTTCCAGCCCCAATCTGAGGAACCCCAATCGCATGAAACTGGTGATCAGTTTGAAACTTACCACTATGGCAATTCCCACACCCTGCTTTATCGTAAAATAACTTGGCACCATGAAGTTCCTGTTTACTGAACACTTTGAATTTATAGTAGAATTTACTATTCACAAACTGGTCAAATTTGGAGTTGGTGCATCGCCAAGCTGACGCTTCAAAAGCGGCAATAGCATTCGCAGCATGCACATAGGTAATGTCTCTCTTTCTCCTAATATCTGCTGGGAACGCCTTTTTAAATAACTTGACATATTTGGGTATCTTTCTGAGTCGCTTCGCTAATTTTTTCCAAACCCTCACCAATTTGCCCTTAGCGGCAACCTTACCAATCTTATTTTCCCCAGCCTGCCCCGCCATTTCCGTACCAGAGGTCACTGGAAACATGGCTTGTGCTGCCAACACATTATCTAATCCTAAAGGAAAATCATCACCCGCTGGTGTCAAGAAACCGCTCGGCTGGGTATCATCTACCTCTACTCGCCCATCATGGAACATACGGGTGAACTCCATCGCCCCCAGATTGAAAATATGTGGCGAATTGCGAGGGACTCTTTCGTGAATAGCATCACCCCCACTCCCGGTATCTCGGGTGACACCTAGTCCACGGGCACCTTCGCCTACCGGCAAGGAAAGTCCGTCACTTGTAGCTGCTAAGGGATGATGACAAGTCGCACAGGAAATATTTTTATTTCCGCTGAGGATTTTATCGAAAAATAATAATTTGCCAAGTTCTTCCTTGGCTTCATTGCGTGGTGGGAAGTCATCGTCAGTGACGGAAAATTCATTAGCCCATACTGAACTGGCAAACAGCGTGGTAACGAGAGTGATGCCTATCAATCCCCTACGGGAACAATGCTTCAAGGTGGCATGTTTTTGCCTGATCATATTTTTATTGTATCTATTAATTTAAGTATATGTATTGAAAAAAAACAATTATTTTACCAAAAAAATTAAGTGATTAAAACTAAAAACTTCGGATAATGAGAAAATCTTTAATTTTTATCTGAATTTTTTAGTTTTTATAAGAACGACTGGCATTTTAATTGTTTTGTGTAAACCTCAATTCTATTTGACCTAATGTCAAGGTATTATCCAGCGATAATATCCTTGGTTCAAAAGGGTTGAGCTTAACACCATCCACTTCAGTTCCATTGAAGGAATTTAAATCTTCAATATAAAGATTATTATCCCTATAACTGAACATGGCATGGCGATTAGTGAGGCTATTATCTTTAGGAATTAATTCACTGAGCTTTGCTGAGCCGCCTATTGTTATACCTCGTGGCGCGTTTTGTAACTCTGTCTCATAGAGGGTGAACTTGATGTCATCGCCTTGTGTGTCAACCCCTGATAATGTCCAAGTTTTTTCAGATTCAGCACTTTTATGATCTGGTTCAGAAACACTCGATTTATCAGTTTCTTGATGCCTTTTATAATTTTTGAAGACTTCTATAATTTTCTGGCGTTGGCTGAATAATATGAAAATAATAAGGCATATCATCAGCACTGCGACAATAATAGCAAGCCATGAGTTCATCGCCTCATCAGCATTTGTGGCTAGGCAATTAATTGGGAAAATAAGAATGCTTAAAAAAAACCATTTCATCAATCGGTTTCCTGTTATTTGTATGTAAAATTATCCTTCTTGGAGTTGATATAATTTGGCATAACTTCCTTGTTTTTCAATCAATTCAGCATGTTGTCCTATTTCAACAATACGACCTTTTTCCATCACAACAATTCTATCTGCTTTGGCAATTGTTGACAAGCGATGGGCAATAATGATTGTTGTGCGCCCTTGTTTGAGTTTATCTAATGATTGTTGCACTTGATATTCTGATTGGGTGTCTAATGCTGATGTGGCTTCATCAAAAATGAGAATCGGGGCATTTTTGAGCAAGGCTCGGGCAATCGCAAGTCGTTGTCGTTGCCCACCTGATAATTTGACTCCTCTTTCTCCAATAGATGTATCTAAGCCATTCGGCATTTGTTGAATAAATTCCATCGCATAAGCTGATTCCGTCGCCTCAATGATTTTTTCACGCGGGGCATCTGCCATTGCGCCATAAGCGATATTTGCGGCAACACTATCATTAAATAGCACCACTTCTTGGCTGACAAGGGCAATATTGGCGCGGAGAGTCGCTAATGGTAACTCATTGATATTTATATCGTCAAGGAATAACTGGCCTTGATTTATTGTGTAAAAGTGTGGTATCAAATTGGCTAAAGTGCTTTTACCACTGCCACTTGCGCCAACAAAAGCGATAGTTTCGCCCGGCATAATAGTTAAAGAAATATCTCGTAAAGCTGGAGTAGCATCATAATTAAAATTAACTTGTTTAAAAGTCAATTTGCCAGACAATTGCTGTGTTTTTATTAAATGCCCATTAGTGTTATCCACTTCTGAGGCTTTATCTATCAAATTAAACACACTTTGCGCGGCAGCCAAGCCTTGTTGTAATTTATCATTGACTTGCGTCAAACGTTTGATCGGGCTAAATAATAAACCCATTGCTGTAAATAGTGACACAAATCCGCCAACTGTAATATTATCCGCAGCTGATTGTTGAGCAGCAATATAAATAATAACCCCCAAAGAACAGGCAGTGAGTAGTTGCACAATAAAGACGCTTAAGCCAGAGGTTACTTTGGTTTTGACTTCAAAACGACGCACTTGATTACTAGCCACTTGAAAACGTTTTTGCTCATAAGGCTGTCCACCAAAGACTTTAATCAGTTTATGCCCGCCAATGGCTTCTTCTAGTACCCGCGTTATATCTCCCATCGCATCTTGCATAGAAGTATTCATTCGACGCAAGCGTTTGCTCACAACACCTACAACCACAATTGTTATTGGCATAATAGTAAAAACGATTAAAGACAACATCCAATTAAGATAAAACATCCATGCCAGCAAGCCTATAATTGATAAAGTATCACGCACTAAAATCAATAAAGTCTCAGTAGCGGCAGCCATGACGCGACTAACATCATAAGTAACTTTGGATAATAATACGCCCGCTGAAGTTTGATCAAAGTCACTAGTTGGCAAGGTTAAAATTTTATCAAACATATTTGCGCGTAAATCCATAACGACACGCGATGCCACCCAAGTCATACCAACACTACTGGCTAACATTGCCAAGCCTTTGATTGAAAATAATAAAATCAAAAAAATTGGCATCATCGTTATTCAAATGCAGATTGAACTCGGTTTC
>JAUXCJ010000200.1 GCA_030618965.1 Thiomargarita sp. | reverse complement strand
TTGAATGATGTGGTAGCCTGCCCCTAGTGGGTCTCTTTCTGGATCTAGTAAGGTGAGGATTCGTTTTTGCTGATAAGTATGCAGTAGATTCCACAGCACGGGAGCGGATAAAGCTATCAATCCAAGAAATCCAAAAACGATACGCCAACTTAAACCAGCGAGTAGTAACACAAATATCCCAGATACTGAAATCAATAATGCTGTCCCTAAATCAGGCTGTTTAAAGACTAAAGCAGCAGGTATAATAATAATAAAGATTGCCACAAATAAATGCCCATATTTAGGCGGCAAAGATTTATCAGCTAAATACCATGCAACCATCATTGGCACAGCGAGTTTCATAATTTCTGAGGGTTGAATCCCAAATAACCAGCGTTGTGAACCGTTTACTGTTTTCCCGAATAGTAGAACCATAATTAACAATATCACACCAAATAAATATACCCAAGGTATCCAAGGCTTCATTTGTTGAGTGCGAAACTGGGCAATGACGATTATAAGGGAAAACCCAATAAATAAATGTATGAGTTGACGAATCATCATATCCATATTTTGATCGCTTGCGCTGTAGAGAACAACTAAACCAAGACTACATAAGACGACTAGAATTAAAAATAAGATTTTATCTATGTGTAGAAAATGATTGCTATTCCAGTTTTTTTGCATGTTATTTATTTTGTTTCTGTTTCAGTTTTTTTATACAAACGTATTCTGTCTATAAGATAATAATCCATCACTTTTTTAGCAATGGGTGCAGCAGTTTTACTGCCGCTACCACCATTTTCGACAATTACCGATAGCGCAATGCGAGGCTTGTTTAACGGAGCAAATGCAACAAACAAAGCATGATCATGATGTCTTTTAATGAGTTTTTCGGCATCATATCTTTCATTTTGTTTGATAGCAACTACTTGTGCCGTGCCCGTTTTGCCAACAAAACGATAAGGAGAATCTTTGGCAATTTTCCTCGCTGTCCCTTTTTTTCCATGAACGACTGCTTTCATTCCGTTAATAGCACTTTGCCAATAGTGCTTTCTTTTCAGGGTGATGGTTCTTTGTTGAATCGGTGGAACAACTATCATTTCATGGAGTCTGGCATCCTCCATCGCAAAAACAACGCGGGGTTGTTTTAATTTTCCACGATTACTCAAGGTTGCCGTAACAGCAGCTAATTGTAAAGGGGTTGTAAGCATAAAGCCTTGGCCAATACCAGTGATAAGGGTTTCTCCAGGATACCAAAATGTTCCACGAACACGCCGTTTCCATTCTTTGGATGGCATCAATCCACTTTTTTCTCCACTAATATCTATACCGGTTTTTTTGCCAAAACCTAAGCGTTTCATAAAGGTGTGCAAACGATCTATGCCTAGATCATAAGCTAAGGCGTAAAAATAGACATCGCAAGATTGTTCTAAAGCGTGCAGGAAATTCATGCTACCATGTCCTGATCTTTTCCAGTCGCGGTATCGGTGTTTTTTACCTTTTATATTGTACCATCCTCCGCACCAAGTATGACTCTGTGCGGTTCTGACACCATATTCTAATCCAGCCAAACCAACAAAGGCTTTGATTGTGGAGCCTGGGGGATATTGTCCCCGTATGGCACGATTAATGAGAGGACGATCCAGTGAATCACGCAAACCAGAGTAGGTTTTAGTATCAATGCCATCAACAAAGAGATTGGGATCATAGTTAGGAGTACTGACAATAGCGAGTACGCCACCCGTATCAGGTTCAATAGCGACAACAGCAGCACGCTCTTTGGCTAGGAGACGTTCAATATATTGTTGTAAATAAATGTCTATATTAAGATGGAGGTTTTTACCTGGAATGGGGGCGGTGCGTTCCAAGATGCGGATAACGCGCCCTCGTACATTGATTTCTACTTGTTGAAAGCCAGTTTTGCCATGCAAGTCTTTTTCATAGTATTTTTCTAGGCCGATTTTACCTATGTATTTACTGCCCCGGTACTCCGCTTTATCTATCCTCTTCATTTCCATCTCATTTATTCTAGCAACATATCCAATAGTGTGGACAGCAGTTGCCCCAAGAGGGTAGTAGCGGCTAAGATTACTGCTGATATCGATACCCTTAAAACGGTGACGTTGGACCGAAAAGCGGGCAACTTCGTCTTCAGTCAGTCGATAACGTAAGGGAATACTTTTAAAACCTCGTACTTGTTTAAGTTTCTTTTTAAAACGAGCCAAGTCAGCTTCTTCTATCACAATAATTTTGCTGAGTTCATGAAGCATCAAATCAAGGTTTTTAACTTTTTCAGGTATCAGTTCTAAGCTGTAAGACACACGATTGTCAGCTAGAAGTACACCATTACGGTCATAAATCAATCCGCGTGTAGGTGGTAGAGGTAAAATTTTGATGCGATTCTTGTTTGAGCCAGCTTCATATTTGGGATCAGTTTGTAAATTAAATAGATGCCCGGCAATGACAAAAAATAATAATAGTATCATTAACATTGCAATGATTACGCGATTCTGGAAAATTTTATGCTCGCGATTGGCATCTTTGAGTATGGATTGTGTGAGTAGCATTTTTCAGTTATTCAAGAAACTCGATAAGTGCGTCGCATATCGCGCAAAATGATAAATAACCAAGGCCATAATAATAGACTGGTTAATGCGGGATAAAATAATGGCTGATTCATTTCTGGTGAGCCGAAAAGACTATGTATCAATACGCCAAGTAATTTAGCCGATGCGATGAGGGCAAATACGACAATCGCTTGTTGCCATCTTGGAAATAAGCGCATTTTTCGATATATTTTTACACTGATATAGCCAATCAAACTGAAAGCTAAGGCATGTTGTCCCAATAAAGTATCGTTTAACACGTCAAGGATTATTCCTACAAACCAACCTGTCGCAATCCCCACACGCTGAGGAAGTGCTATACACCAATAGATTAAAACTAAGGCTACCCAATCAGGACGCCAAGATAGAGCCCAATCAGGCAGGGGCATAATTGCTAAAATAAAGCTGATAAAAAAACTGAGAATGATAACCCAAGTACTATGATGTTGTTCTACATTCATTTTTTGTCAGTAATCCCTTTAGATTATTAACCCTCAAAGTTGAATTTGTGTACAAATTATTGTGAATTAATCGTTTTAAATTCGTCATTGATAACGGTTGAGGGTTCTAACTGCCATACCAACAAAACTTCCCAATTGCGTTCCAAAGCTGATCTGGGTTGGGCTTGTCCTTGTGCATAAGGTTTACCTATGTCAGGATTCACTTGGATGACTGTGGCAACCAGATAGCCCTTGGGAAATTTTTGGCCAGCACCCGATGTCACAATTAAATCCCCAACTTTGATGCTAGTATTGAGTTCGGTATTCGATAAATAGAGTAATGATAGACGGTTGACTGTTCCCATGCCTTTAGCAACTGTACGCAATCCAGTTCGCACAACTTGCACAGGTAGTTCATGTTCAGGATCAGTAATCAGCATGACAATGCTAGAAAATATGCCAACTTCGATCACTTGTCCTATTACGCCTTGGGCATCTATCACCGGCTGATGGGTGAATACCCCATCTGATAGACCTTTATTAATTAATATTTTACGTCTTGATTGATTGATATTAACGGCTAAGACTTCTGCGACTTCTACCCGTTCTCCAAGTTTTTCTGAAGCACCGAGCAACCGCCGTAAACGTTGATTTTCATTTTTTATATCTTCAAATTTTTGCAATTTTACTTGTAGACGTAAATTATCATCACGCAAATTTGCGTTTTCTCCCAGTAATTGGAAGTGGCTATTGAGATTTTTAGATAGCGACTGTCCAGCTTTCACGGGCCAATTGACTAAATATTGAATGGGGTAAACTCCCCCCAATAATTGGGCACGTACTGTTTTTAAATAATCGGAATTATGGTCTGTCAGCATTAAAGCAATCGAAGCAAACAGAAATACGATCAAACGCAATACCAACTTCCGTTCCTCTTTTGAGATCATATCGCTTAATTATCAATTATCTGTGTTCAAAGATAAGGTTTTTTCCACAAAACCTTATCCAGCCAATAGTTTAGTAGGCAATTAACTTTCCAACGCAAAAATATCTGGTCCCTGCTCCTCAATCATCTCCAAAGCACGTCCTCCACCGCGAGCGACACATGTCAACGGATCCTCTGCTACGATCACAGGCAAGCCGGTTTCTTCCATTATTAAACGATCAAAATCTTTTAGTAATGCGCCGCCGCCGGTTAATACTATACCTCTTTCTGCGATGTCAGAGCCTAATTCTGGTGGTATTTTCTCTAAGGCCATTTTTACCGTAGTAACAATACTGGTTAACGGCTCTTGTAATGCTTCTAAAATTTCATTACTATTCAAGGTGATACTACGAGG
>JAUXCJ010000270.1 GCA_030618965.1 Thiomargarita sp. | reverse complement strand
AGTTCCCTCATCACATTCTAGCTAAATAATTGATTTAATAATTTTAATTATTAAATCTGCAAAATGGCAACTTGCCCTTGTGTATAGAGTAGTAACCGAAAGACTGACCATAAGTTATTTGATTATGGATGTCAATATTTATTTTTAACTGCTTTTTGGTTGTCACAACAGTGATTTATTTTATTAATTGATGTTACGCACTGCCAATTTTGAACATAAATAATTATTAACATGGGATTTATAAAAATCATAATTCAACAAGCTACCAGTGTCCTCAAACTCAATAAATTCGCAAATAAAAAAACATTATGAGGTTGGTGATTAGTATAAAAAATCTCCGTTGATTGTGTATCGAATACATGATAACAGGTTCTTCTGAACTGATAAAAGGGAGAAATTTTAGAATAACCTTTTATACAGAAACAGAGTGCGTAACATCAGTTAATAAAGACAAATCTACTAATGCTGAGGTATAAGTCGGCTTGTATTTTTTTCTGGGTTATGTGATTTTATCAATGATTGTTTCGCTTCTGTTGACTCATGGCAAAACCGCGTTTAATCATGGACGGCGTAAATAATAGCATTAACCGATAGAAAACCTGACAGGTTTAAAGCGTAAAGGAACTTGTAAATATGAATAATTGGGGATTCACACTTAATAATATCACCACAAGTTGGTCCAAAAAGAGTAAAAATATCTTAACTGGGGTCAACTTCAATTTTCAAAACGCCAGTACAACTGCCTTGCCATTAATGGGACCCAGTGGCGAGGGTAAAAGTACCCTATTGTATTTACTCGCAACCTTAAAGATGCCCACAGAGGGTACTGTGACTTGGCGTTTTCCTGATGATCCCAAAACTTATGTATTTGGTCAAGATTCTCAAAGCCTCAGCACCAAAGATATTGTGCAATTACGTCGTAATCGTTTCGGCTTTGCTTTTCAAAATAGTACTTTGTCTAAGCAGTTCACGGTGATTGAAAATATTGCTTATCCTCTGTTGCTACAGGGGATAAAATGGGATAAGGCATTAGAGGCTGCTAAAACCAGATTCAAAGAAGTCTTGCTCCCTGCTGAAAAACAGGATGAAAAGAATTTAATGGCTTTGCTGAATAGTTTTCCCTCGCAATTGTCTGGTGGACAACGTCAGCGAGCCGCGTTAGCTCAAGCGATTATTCATAATCCCTGCGTCCTATTTGCCGATGAACCAACCGGACAACTCGATGTAAAAACACGTAGACAAGTCATGGGGGTACTCAAACAATGGCTAGAAAATGGGCAAGGAAAACGTTGTTTAATCTGGGTGACTCATCATAATTTGGGTGATTTAAAATTGATGAATGTTAATGATTTGCTCTTTATTGAAGAAAGCAGGTGTACACCACGAGATCGGGCTTGGTTAAAAAATTGGATTAAAGAGAGTGAGGAAGAACAAGCATGAATACTTGGCGACTCGCTTGGAAAGAATGGCATCGTAGTGCTTGGAGCGGTCAACCTAATCGTGACTTTTTCTGGTTTACAGTATTGTTGTTTTTAACTTTGACATTAGCTTTGCTGTTATGGGGTGGGCGAGAGGGGCTTTTAAATAAATTTGTAGATGTATCAGTTGGTTATATTGAAGGATCTGGTATTCCTATTTGGCTGGCGACCAATTATACCAATCTTAATGGGATTGACAGAAATTTGCGGCAAGAATTACGGCAACAAAATCTTAACATTTATCCTTATCGTGAAGTAGAATGCCAAAATTTAAGTTTGCCTAAACAAGGCTGTCAAAATACCTCCAAAATTTGGGAAAGTCTAGCAGTTGCTGCAAAAAAAGAAGAACCAATTCCATTTTATGGTTGGGCGGTTTCATTTGAAGACCCATTATGGAAAATGGCTCTAAAAAAGCCACCCGCTGTTACTTTACCCTTAGATATTATTCTGAATAGAAGTTTATTTAACGAGTATTTTAAGTGTACCAGCTATATCAAAGCACTACAGGAAAAACACTTGCCTTTTCCAATCCCTAATTCTACCACCCAATCAGATAATTTAGCTTGTTTAGCAAACGGAATACTGTGGTTAGAGGTTAATGTGGGGAAAAACAAGGAACTATTGCCTTTTCGTATCCATTGGCAAGCGCATATTCCAACTATGGAGAAGTTAGCTTTTTTATTTCCACTTAGCACTTTAAATACCTTAAAAATGGCTAAACGCCATGCAATCAACTATTATCCAGAAGCAAAACCCAATCAAAGCACTCGCGTGAAAAGCTTAATGATATGGGCGGGTAATGGTGGATTATCTAATGAAAAAATGACCAAATTAAGTGCCTGTCTACAAAATCCCGAGAGAAGAAACTATCGACTGACTTTGAGACAGCAACTTCCTAAAAGTTGGGTTACAGAGTGTGCTAAACAAAGCAGTATTCCTATACTAAAAGAAGGTGAACGGCTTTCTCCACCCTTTATTCAGATTACTAATGAACAGCCACAAAAATATAAGTTTCAATATGATGTTGAGGATTATCTAATTATTCAAGGAAATTCCGCGTGTCAAGCTATGTCAACTTTGAAAAATAAAATGGGGAATCGGGTTGAATGTAGTGATGATGGTAAACAAGCCAAGATAGATATGATAGCCACCACTGGTAGCTATCCAAAGGCTTTTGCTTATGTAGAAAATCGTTCCGCCCTTTCTACTCAAGTAGAAACATTAAAACATTTTATTACTAAACAAGGAGATAAAGCTTTTTATATCCCATCTACTTATGACGATGCCTTAGTTCGCTTTAGATTTATAGATAAGATAATGGACATACTTAAATGGGCTTCGAGTCCAGTTTTTGGACTTTTTTTAGTGATTCTTTTATTGGTACAAGTTGGGATAGTTATCAACCATCGCAAGCATAATTATGGCATATTCCTTTCTAAGGGTATATCTAGTTGGCAAGTACGCGGTATGGTATTGATGCAAATGACTATGAGCTTAGCGGTTGCTATGTTTTTCGCTGTACTCATTAATGAGGCTATGCAATGGTGGCTTGCTGGAGAATTAGAAAGTGTCACTACGACAAAACCGTATATTGATCATATCATAGCCGGGCAATTGGATTTATTGCCTCTTTCATGGGATGACTATTTAATGGTAGGGATTGTTGTGTTTGGTTTGTTGTATATTATCACTGAAATTTCACTTAGATTGATGATTTTAAGACAAAATAGGGAGCCAGCCTATTTGTTTGAATGATTAGGCAGGATCGCTTCTTATAAACGGTTATAAAACCTTACGGAGCTTATATTGCAAATAATGGGTACAGAACAAGCTAGGATAAGCAAGGAGTGATTTAGAGTGTTTTTTTTATCCCTGCTTATATCCAATCCCTGTAGTTCTTTTTTATTTTGTAATTAGGAGAAATTACTTTATGAAAACCAAATCAAAAAGAAAAGTACCAGCAGGTAGCCCTATTTTTCCTGATATACCGCGACTTTCTAAGAAAGAAATAGCGAAACGTAAGGCGGAAAATGAGGCTTTTGATCAACGTTGCCAAGCTATTTTTGATAAAGTGGCTCCTCAATTACGAGTTGATCATTATGGTTGGTCAATTCATATTGAGCCAGATAGTGGTGACTATTTTATTGATCCAGATTCAGAAGTATGTTTCCAAAAAGCGAAGCAGAAACATCCAACTGCTGTCATAATGGAAATGTGTTTAAACGAAACTGGGGCTTGCGGCAGAATATGATTGAAGGTTACTTTAACAGTCAGGGCGAGCT